>SCVU01000067.1 GCA_004296785.1 Planctomycetota bacterium | reverse complement strand
CCGTCGCTGCGCCGCGCGACCAAATGAAACCAACCGGCGTCGACGTCGACGTACGCGAGGTCTGCGGGAAGCGCGGGCGCGCTCGGCAGGTTCCCCCACACGGCGAGCGTGCCGTCGGCGAGACAGGCGGCACTCTGCACGAACCCGGCGGCGAGGTCGGCGAACGGAAGCGCCGGAGGAAGCGCGGGCACGTCGCACTGACCGGATCCGTTGCTCCCCCACGCGACGACGACGCCATCGCTGCGGATCGCGACGCTGTGGTTGTTGCCGGCTTCGATCCGCACGTACGAGTGGCCGAGCGTCAGCGTCGGCACATCGCACTGACCCGCAGTGTTGTTCCCGAACGCCACGACCGAGCCATCGCTGCGGCGCGCGAGCGTGTGCGCGCCGCCCGCCGCGATCTCGACGTACGTGAGGCCGCCCGGAAGCGTCGGCACGTTGCACTGCCCCGAGCTGTTGCTGCCCCACGCGACGACGGCTCCGTCGCTGAGGCGCGCGACGTTGTGAAGCGTTCCGGCGTCGACTTCGACGTACTCGGTCCCGACCGGCGGTGTCGGCACCGTGTTCAAGTTGCCGGAGGAGTCGCCGAACGGCAGCAGCACGCCATCGCTACGGCGCAGCAGCGAGTGAGCGCCGCCCGCCGCGACCTCGACGTAGGCGAGGCCGGACGGCAAGGCCGGCACGTTGCACTGACCGCTGAAGTTCGCGCCCCACGCGACGACCGAGCCGTCGCTGCGGCGTGCGATCGAGTACTGCGCTGCGCCATCGACTTCGACGTAGGTGACGCCCGGCGGCAGCGCGGGCACGAGACAGCAGCCGTAGCTGGTGTCACCCCACGCGATCAGCGAACCGTCACTCAGCCGCGCGAGCGTGTGATCGCTGCCGGTCGCGATCTCGACGCAAGTCAACGGAGCGAACGCCGGCGCGACGGCCTGGCCGTACAGGTCGTAGCCCCAGCCGACGATCGAGCCGTCCGAGCGGCGCGACACGCTGTGGCTGCCGCCCGCGACGACCTCGACGTACACGGTGCCCGTCGGCGGCACCGCGCACTGGCCGTAGGAGTTGTCGCCGAACGCGAGCACCTTCGATTGCGTTCGCGCGGCGGCGGCGAGTGCGAGCAGACAGGCGGCGATGCGCAAGCATGCAGGGCTCATCGGATTCGTGACCTGGGCGAGCCGTTCTATCGCGGCGCGCCAGGCGCGCGGAGTCGCATGAGCATGTGATGAGGCGTCGAAAGGCGGGCGCGCCCGCCCGATCGGCTCAGCCGATCCTCGCGCGGCGCTCGGAGTTGCCGCGTGCCTCGCACGAGCGCATCGCGTAGCATCCGGAAGCGGCGCGCGCGCCGCGCTGTATGACCGACACGACGCCCGATCGCTCCAGCTATCCGACCCGATTGGCGCGGCTCCACGAGCCGGAAGATCGGAGCTGGGTCCGGTCCTTCACGTCGGATCAGCTCATCGAAATGGTGTGGCCGTTGACCCTCCAAGCCTGGGCATTCAAGGAAGGGCTCGAGCATGAACCGCGACTTCAGCGACATGTTGTCCGCGTTGTCCGCGGAGGCCGCTGAGTTCCTCGTCGTCGGCGCCCACGCGCTGGCGGCCCACGGCCATCCTCGCGCCACCGGTGATCTCGACATTTGGGTGCGCCCGACGGCGGACAACGCAGCACGCGTGTGGCGCGCGCTCGCTCGATTTGGCGCGCCGGTGCAAGGGTTGAGCCTCGCGGATCTGTCGACGCCCGACGTGGTGTTCCAGATCGGCATCCCGCCGAATCGGATCGATGTGCTCACGAGCATCGACGGCGTCGAGTTCGACGTGGCTTGGCGCAACCGCCGACCCGTCACCGTCTCAGGGAGCACGTTCGCCGTGCTCGGAAGACAAGAACTGCTCGCCAACAAGCGCTCGACGGGTCGGGCCAAGGACCTCGCCGACGTCCAAGCCCTCGAAGCGGACGGCGATCGCCCCCGCGAGTCCTGAGCTGCGCCCACGGCGCGCCGGACTACAGCGACGCGTCGAGCAGCACCGTCGCCGACGGCGCGGACTGGTAGATCCCGCCGGCCGCGCTCGCGAACACCGACTGCAGGTACAGCGACACGCTCTCGAGTCCCGCGCCGAGCTCGTTGATCGCGGGAGTCGTCTTCACGAGCGTGCCCGACGCCGGGATCGTCCCCTGGAACAGCGTGACGAGCGGAAACCCGAGCACGAGCGGCCCGCGGAAGTCGGGGAAGTACAGGAAGCCCTGCAGCCCGGAGAAGTCGATGAACACGAGCTCGCCCGGGTCGCCCGTGTACGCGAGCTCGAACTTGTCGCCCTCGCGGCACGTCGGACTGCACACGAGCGAGTGCGCGATCCCCTGCAGTGGGACGTGCTCGCCCGAGTCGACCTGCACTGGCGACCCGCTCGCGCCCGGCGCGCAGCTCGGGAATCCAGCGCCGCCGACGCCGCCCGCGCCGCCGCTGAACACGCACGCGAGCGACTGCGAATTCGGCGCGGACGCGAGCAGGTGCAGACCCGCGCCGCCCGGCGCGCCGTTCGAGCACGGCTGCAGCGGACCGTTGTCGTCGACGCCCGCGCCGCCAGCGCCGCCGCTGAATGCCGAGCCCGCGGTGTAGAAGACGCCGCCGCTGACGCGCGCTCCGTCGCCGCCGCTCGACGCGATGACGCCTGAGCTGCCGCTGCCGCCGGACAGCGAGCAGTCGTAGAGCGCGAGCACGGAGTGCGTCGCTACGGCGCCGGGCATGCCGCCGCTGACGCCGGGCGAGGCACCACTGAACTTGCAGCGCGCGAGCGTCACGGGAAAACAGCCGTCGACGCGCAGCGCGGGCTCGGCCGCGAGCAGTCCCTCGCTCGCGGCGCCGTTGAACTCGCCTTCCTCGATCCACACCGGGCCCGCGCAGTCGCGGATCGAGAGCACCGCACCGAGCGCGTTGCCGGACTTGGGCGCGATGTCGATGCCGCGCACCAGCAGTTGCTGGCCGAGCTGCAGCTCGCTGATCGAAAGTGGTGCAGCGAGCACGGCCGTCGCGCCCTCGTCCTCGACGAGCGTCAGCCCCTTGCCCGTGATCGAGAACGACGCGCCGGGCGCGAGACCGAACGTGCCGTTGCGCAGCAACAGCGTCGCGCCATTGCCCGCCGCGTCGATCGCGCTCTGCAGGTTCGTGAAGTCGACGCCGGCGCCGCTCACCGGCGCGACGACGAACACGCTCGCTGCGGCGGAGGGCGCGGGCGCAAGACGCAGCAGCGTGTGGTTCAGGCCGGCCACGACTCCGACGCACGCCCACTGCGGTGCGAACGCGGGCACGTTGCACTGGCCCCACAAGTTCGAGCCCCACGCGACGACGGCGCCGTCGCTGCGCAGCGCGACGTTGTGCGAGCCGCCGGCGTCGATCTCGATGTACGCGAGGTTGCCCGGCAGCGGCGGGATCGCGATCTGGTTCGCGCCGTTGTATCCCCACGCATCGATCGTGCCGTCGCTGCGGCGCGCGAGCACGTGCGCAATGCCCGCGCTGACGTCGGTGTAGCGCACGCCGGCCGGCAGCGGCGGGACGTTGCACTGGCCGTCGCCGTTGAAGCCCCACGCGAGCAGCGCGCCGTCGCTGCGCCGCGCGAGCGAGAACGCGCTGCCGGCGGCGAGTTGCACGTACTTCAGGCCCGCCGGCAGCGCCGGCACGTTGCACTCGCCGTTCGCATTGCTGCCGCACGCGACGACGACTCCGTCGCTGCGGCGCGCGAGCGTGTGCGTCGAGCCCGCGGCGACTTCGACGTAGGCGAGGCCCGCGGGCAGCGCCGGGAGATTGCACTGACCGCTCGAGTTGTCGCCCCACGCGATCGCCGCGCCGTCGCTGCGCCGCGCGACCAAATGAAACCAACCGGCGTCGACGTCGACGTACGCGAGGTCTGCGGGAAGCGCGGGTGCGCTCGGCAGGTTCCCCCACACCGCGAGCGTGCCGTCGCTCTGCACCGCCGCGCTCTGCGTCCAACCCGCGGCGAGGTCGCGGTGGTCGTAGTTCGTGTGCGGAAAGCTCGGCACGTTGCACTGCCCGTAGAGGTTGTCGCCCCACGCGAGCACGGCGCCATCGCTGCGCCGTGCGACGGCGTGTTCACCGCCAGCAGCGATCTCGACGTAAGCGCCACCGAACGGCAGCGGAGGCACGTCGCACTGTCCGTACCAGTTCTTGCCCCACGCCACGACGCTTCCGTCACTGCGACGCGCTGCGCTGAAATCGCCGCCCGCCGCGATCTCGACGTACGTGACACCCGGCGGAAGCGCAGGCACGTTGCATTGGCCGAAACCATTCGCTCCCCAAGCCACGACCGATCCATCGCTGCGGCGCGCGAGGTTGTGCAAGTAGCCCGCGGCGACCTCGACATACGTCACCCCCGGCGGGAGCGCGGGGACGTTGCACGCACCCTGGTAGCAGAAGAGCCCACCGGCCACGACCGTGCCGTCGTTGAGTCGCAGGAGCCAGTCGGCGTCGCCGGCCGAGACCTCGACGTACTGGAGCCCGGCCGGCGGCAACCACACCTGCGGCGGGTTCTGGTTTCCCCAGAACACGATCGCGCCGTCGCTGCGAGAGGCGAGCGAGATGAAGTCCCCGGCAGCGACGTCGACGTACGTGAGTCCCGGCGGCAGCGGCGGCACGTCGCATTGGCCGGAAGAGTTCTTTCCCCACGCGACGACCGAGCCGTCGTCGCGGCGCGCGACGCTGTGCGTCGAGCCCGCCGCGATCTCGACGTACTTCAGGCCGGCAGGCAGCGCCGGCACGTAGGTCTCGAAGCTGATGTCCGATCCCCACGCCTGGACGGTGCCGTCGGACGAACGCGCCAGCGTGAACGCTCCGCCGGCGGAGACCTCGACGAACGGAGTCACGGGTGAGGTCGGCACGTCGCTCTGACCGAACGAGTTGTCGCCGAACGCGAGCACCTTCGACTGCGCTCGAGCGGCGCCGGCGAGTGCGAGCAGACACGTGGCGACGCGCAGGAGTGCGGAGCTCATCGGGATCGGTACCTCCGCGAGCCGTTCTATCCCGCCGCGCGACGCGCGCGGAGTCGCATGAGCATGTGACGGCGCCGCGCTCGGCTGCGTCCGCTCAGACGATTCCCGCGCGGATCGCGCGCTGGATCGCCTCGGCGACGCTGTGCACCTGCAGCTTGCCGTACACGCGCCGCACGTACGTCCGCACCGTGTCGATCGACAGGTCGAGATCGAGCGCGACCTGCTTGTACGAACGCCCGCGCGCGAGCCCCCGCAGCACTTCGAGCTCGCGCTCGCTGAGATCGAACTCGGCGCGCGCCGTCGCCGGTCCGAGCTTGTCGCGCACGATGCCGAGCAGCGAGCGCGCGACGCCCGGCGTCAGCGTCGCTCCCCCGCCGACGACGCCGCGCAGCGCGTCGAGGATCTCGGCCGCCGCCGCGCGCTTCAGCAGGTAGCCGTCGGCGCCGTTGCAGATCGCCGCGAGGATCGTCGCGGGATCCTCGTGCACCGTCAGCATCAGCACGGCGAGGCCGGGTCGCGCGCGCTTCAGCTCGCGCGCCGCGTCGATCCCGGTCTGTCCCGGCAAGTTCACGTCGAGCACGGCCGCGCTCCAACGCGCGGCCGCCGGCTCCGCGGCCGCGAGCAGCAGCGACTCGGCGTCGCCGAACACGCCGCACGTCTCGAACTCCGCTTCCTCGGCGAGCAGGCTCTGCAGACCTTCGCGGTACACGCGCTCGTCTTCGCACAGCACGACGCGGATCGGCGCGGTCGCCTTCATCGACGTACCCTCATCGCCGTTCCTCCGCGTCCGCGCTCGTGTCGGCCGTCGGATCGAATACGAGCGTCACGAGCGTGCCGCCGCCGTCTGCGTCACGCCACGCGAGCTCGGCGCGGATCCGCCGCGCGCGCTGGCGCATGCTGTCGAGTCCGAGCCCGCTCGCACCGGATGCGCCCGTCGTCGCGCCGCGCAATCCGACGCCGTCGTCGGCGATGCTCAGGCGCCAGCGCCGCCCGAGCGGCTCGAGCCGCACGCGCACGCGCGCCGCGGCGGCGTGCCGGCGCACGTTGTGCAGCGCCTCCTGCGCGATCAACAGCACGTCGCGCCGCACGTGCAGCGAGATCGCGACGTCCGCCAATCGCTCGGGGATCTCCGAGACGAACTCCGGCTTGCCGTCCGCGCACAGCACGTGTCCGCGCTCGACGATGTGCGCCGCGAGCGACTCGAGGCGCGTCGCACCGGGCCGCAGCGACCACACGATGTCCTGCAGCGAACCCGACAGCCGCGCGGAGATCTCGGCGACGCGACCCGCGAGCTCGACGCGCCGCTCGGGCGCGGTCGCGGGTCGCGCCGCAAGCTCGGCCAACAGGCCGATGCCGCCGAGCCCCGCGCCGATCTCGTCGTGCAGATCCATCGCGATGCGCGCGCGCTGCCGCTCGAGGCGCAGCAGCGCACCGACGCGCAGGCGGTGGAGGCCGAACGCCGCGCCGGCGAGCGCGACGAGCGCGAGCGCGACGAACCACGACTGCAGGTACCACGGGCGCAGCACGGCGAAGCCCAAGCTCACGCCGGGTTCGGGCCAGTGCACGCCGTCCGCGCTCGACTGCGCCTCGACGTCGTAGCGCCCCGACGGCAGATCGACGAAGCGGAACACGGGCTCCGCGAGCGCCGGCTCCCACGGTTCGTCCGGATGCAGGCGCAGGCGAAAGCGCATCGAGCTGCGCTCGGTGTAGCTCAGCGCCGCGAAGCGCAGCTGCAGGCGATTGCGGCTGTACGGCAGCTCGATCGGCGCGCCGAGGTCGACCGCGCGACCGTCGACGCTCGCCTCGACGAGCTGCATCCGCCACGGCGGCGTCGTGCGCGCGCGCGCGGCGGCCGGCAGGTGCACGACCGACGACTGCAACACGAGCCACAGACCGCCTGCGCCGTCGGCGGCGATGTCGCCGATGCGCGTGCCGGGCAAGCCCTGGCGCGGCGAGAGTCGCTCGACGACTTCGTAGCCCGCGGAGAGCTGTGCGTTGGCGCGGATGCGCATCAGCTCCTGTTCGAGCAGCAACCAGACGGTGCCGTCCTCGCCGGCCGCCAGCGCGCAGCCGCGCGGCACCGGCTGTGCAACGCCGGCGAATGGGAGCGCGATCCACCGCGCGCCGTCCCAGTGGAAGAAGCCGCGATTCGTCACCGCCGCGAGCACGCCGAATCCGCGCAGCTCCGCCAGCGCGGTCAACGGCATGCCCGGCCCGAACGACGAGCGGCGCCACGCGACGGCGCCGCCGCGCGCGACGTCGTCGGCCGAGCCGCAGCAAACGCGCTCGTCCTGCGCGACGAACAAGTCGCCCGCGGACGACTCGAACACGTGCCACCGCGAAGTCGATTCGACCGCGACCGGAGGCTCGGGAAACTCGGACAGCACGCGGCGCGGCTGATCCGCCCCCGCGTCGACGCGGAAGAGACCGGCGTTGGTCGGGAGCCACAGGCCGCCGTCGCGCGCGCGCGCGCCGCGGAAGTTGTCGCGCACGCCCGCTGCCGGCGCGGTGACGACGCGTTGCGCGGAGCTCCACGCGGTGAACGAGTCGTTGCTCGCGATCCACACGCGCCCCGCCGCATCCGACACGGGCAGCGACCAACCCGCCGCGTCGACGTCCACGACCTGCCAGCCGTGCGGACCGGGCGCCGCGCGGAACGCGCCCCACCACGCGCCGAACCACGGCGCGCCGTCGACGACGACGACCGAGCGCGGGAACTTGTCCCGTCCCAGGCTGAGCTGCACGGTGTCGAGCTCGGGGAACATGAACAGCCCCGCACCGGCCGGACCGTTCGGCATCCACACGTTGCTCTCGCGGTCGACGAGCAGGGCCGGGCCGCCGGGGATCTCGCCGATCGCGCCGATGCGCTCGATCGAATCGTCGGAGCCGATCCGGTACAGGCCGGTGTCGAAGCTCGCCCACGTCGTCCCGCCGCGCTCGACGATGTCGCACGGCCGGCCGAGCGTCGGACCGATCACGCGCTCGACGCCGGCGTCGACGCACACGACCACGCCGTCCCAGTCGAGCGCGACGACGCCGCCCGCTGCGCGCTCGAGCACGCGCGCCGGCTCGCGCATGCGCGCGACCGCGCGCCGCTCGCCGCTCGGCTCGACGCACAGCAGCGTGCCGCCGCTCCACGCGTAGAGCGCGGCGCCGGGGCCCGGACTCACCGCGCGGCATTCGCCGAGCGTCGAGACATCCGCGACCCGCGCGCGCGCGCCGTCGGGGCGCAGGCACTGTGCGCCCGCGGCGGAGACGAACCACAGCGATCCATCCGCGGACACCGCGGCGAACGTCCGCGACGCGCTCATCGGCTCGCCGTGCGCGTCGAGCACCGGCACCGGCACGCCGTCGCGCACGACGGCGAGCTCGCCGTCCTGCATCAGGTAGATCGGTCCCGTCGCGCTGCGATCGGGCAAGAGCTCCGAGCTGCGCCGGCTGACGCGCTTGAACTCGGATCCGTCGAAGCGCAGCAGGCCCGAGGTCGTGCCGATCCAGATGAAGCCCTCCGCGTCCTGCGCGACCCCGAGGACCGTCTCGTTGCCCAGGCCGTTGCGCCAGTCGTAGAGCTCGTACACGCGGTCGTGCGCCGCGGCCTCGCCGACCTGGAACGCGAGCAGCGCGCAGCCGATCGCGAGTCGTCGCAGCGGATGCGGCACGGCTCCACGATACCGCCCGGCCGATCGAGCACGCGCGGCGCCGATCAAGGCGCGGTCGCGGTGAACGCGCGCGTCGCCGCGAAGCCCTGCACGCCGGCCGCGTCGAGCACCCATGCCTGCGCAAAGACGCCGAGCCCCGCGGGCAGGCCGCTCGGCCACGCGGCGCTCTTGCTGGCGGTGCCGGCGGCGCTGGTCGCGAACGGCATCAGCACGACGAGGTTCGGCACGAGCACGCCGCCGTAGATCGGCAGCGAGAGGTTCGCGGTGCCGAGCACGAGCGCGCCTGGCGCCGAGCTCGCGGCCGCCGCGATCTGGAACCACGTCGCGTGCAGAGCGAGGCACGCGCCCGTCGCAGTCAGCGACGGGATCCCCGCGGCGCCGGCGAGCCCGTTGCCGAGGTCGCTCCAGCTCGGCGACGCTGCGACCTCGCGCACGAAGACGTCGGGGTTCGCGTTCGTGTCGGTCGGCACGAGGTTCGTCGCGACGCTCTCGAATGCGACGGTGCGACCGTCCGACGAGATCGCCGCGGCGATCGAGCCGTTGTCGGCCTGAGCGCCGCTCGACGTCACGCTCGCGCGCGTCGTCTGACCCGTCTGTCGGTCGTGCACGAACACGTCGACGAGAGCGTTCGTGTCGCCGGCGACGAGGTTGGTCGCGAGACTCGTGAACGCGACGTGGCGGGCGTCGGCGCTGATGCGCGCCGCCTGGCTGATGAAGTCGGCCTGCGCGCCGCTCGACGTCACGCTCACGCGCGTCGTCAGTCCGGTCTGGCGGTCGTGCACGAACACGTCGGTCCCGATCGTGTCGAGCGGCACCAGGTTCCACGCGTCGCTGTGGAACGCGACGCAGCGGCCGTCCGCCGAGATCGACGGCTGATAGCTGCCCGCAGCGCCCTTGACCCCGTTCGAGTCGCAGCTCACGCGCGTGGTCTGTCCGGTCTGCCGGTCGTGCACGAACACGTCGGTCAACGGCGTCAGCGGATCGTCGCCCGGCGCGAGATTGCCGGCGTTGCTCTCGAACGCGACGCAGCGGCCGTCGGCGGAGATCGACGGAGCGCCGCACGTGAAGTTCGCCTCGTTGCCGAAGGAATCCACGCTGACGCGCGTCGTCAGCGCGGTCTGCCGATCGTGCACGAACACGTCGGACCAGCCGTTCGCGTCGCCGGCGACGAGGTTCGTCGCGTACGACCAGAATGCGACGTAGCGACCATCCGCGGACAGCGACGGCGCGAAGCTGGCCGAGTTGGCCTGGACGCCCGCGGAGTCGACGCTGATGCGCGTCGTCTGGTTCGTCGCGCGGTCGCGCACGAACACGTCGACCACGCCGTTCGTGTCACCGGCCACGAGGTTCGTCGCGAAGCTGCGAAACGCGACGTAGCGGCCGTCGGGCGTGACCGTCGCGCCGTAGCTCGAGTCGTCGGCCTGCGCGCCGGACGAGCTGACGCTGACGCGCGTCGTCGTGCCCGCGAGGCGGTCGCGCACGAAGATGTCCGAGCGGCCGTTCGTGTCGCCGCTGACGAGGTTCGTCGCCTCGCCCTCGAACACCACGTAGCGCGCGTCGGACGACAGCGCCGGCGCGAAGCTCCAGAAATCCGCCTGCGCGCCGGCCGTGCTGACGCTCGCGCGCGTCGTGCTCTGCGCGGCGCCGAGCGGGACGAGCGAGGCCACGACGGCGAGCGAAGCGACGGCGCGGAGCGCGGCGTGAGATTGCATGCGGAGACCTTCGAGCGGGTGAGCGGGGCTGCGACCGGCGCGCGCCGATCTCCGCTCCGTTCTAGGTGCGCCCGCTCGGGGCGACGAGTCGCATGAGCATGTGATCCGGCGTTCCGCCGCGCGTCCGGGATTCGGTCCGGCGGCCACGTGCAACGCACCTACGATGGGGCCACCGCGGCGGGCGAACCCGGCAGTGCCGCTGCGGATCGGGCAGAACGCGGCAAGGCCATGAGCCAGGCAGGAATCCCCGTCATGAACAAGGTCACGCTCCGTCCGCACGCGCAGCCCGCCGCGCCCGCATCCGTCGACGCGCTGCTGCGCGAGCTGGTCGCCCACCTGCGGCAGAACCGCACGCAGCTGCGCGAGGAATGGGCGCGCCGCATCGCCGACGCACGACTGCTGACCGCGATGAGCGCGGAGGAGACGCTCGCCGAGGCGAACTCGGTGTACGACAACTACGTCGAGGCGCTCGAGACCGGCACCTACGAGGCACTGCAGGCCTACGCGCGCAACCTCTCCGAGCGCATCATCCCGCGCGGCGTCGAGACCGAGGAAGTCGTCGGCATCGTGCTGCTGCTGCGCGACGTGCTGGCGCGCTCGCTGTTCGCGAAGTACCACGAGGACTTCGGGCAGCTCAATCGCATCCTCGACGCGTACGAGCCCGCGGCCAACCGCATCGCGAACACGGTCGCGGTCGGTTTCGTGCAGGAGCGCGAGCGCGTGATCCGCGAGCAGCAGGAGGCGATCCGCGAACTGTCGACGCCGGTGCTGCAGGTGCGCGAGCGGCTCCTGATCCTGCCGATGATCGGGATCATCGACCCGCAGCGCGCGCGCCAGCTCACCGAACAGCTGCTGCGCGGCATCCGCACCAACCGCGCGAAGGTGGTGGTGATCGACATCACCGGCGTCGCTGCGATGGACTCGAACGTCGCCAACCACCTCGTGCAGACGGTCGAGGCCTCGCGCCTGCTCGGCGCGACGACGATCGTCACCG
>SCVU01000066.1 GCA_004296785.1 Planctomycetota bacterium | reverse complement strand
TCTACGTCGGACGCGAGAGCCCCGACGCGGTCCTCGAGTTCGATCCGTCGACCGGCACCGTCAAGCGCACGTTCGATCTGACGCCGTGGCTGACCGGCGCCGCGAACGGCGGGCTCGAAGGCCTCGCGTTCGTCCCCGACGCGCTCGATCCGGAGGGTGGCCTGTTCTGGGCCGCGCACCAGGACGAGGGCCGCATCTACCGCTTCCGCCTGCCGATCGCGACGAGCGCGACGTCGACGGCGGTGACGTTCATCAACTCGGTCGTGCCGGTCGTCGGACGCACCGATCTCGCCGCGCTCGAGTACAACGCCGCCGACGGCGCCGTGTACGGCGTGTGGGACGGCCTCGGCCTGATCTCGGAGTTCACCGCCGCCGGCGCGATCGCGAGCGAGTGGCTGATCCCCGGCGCCTCGACCGAGGGCATCGCACTGCGCGGCTGCGAACTCTTCGTCGCCGAGGACCAGGCCGCGATCGTCACGCGCTACGCGTCGTTCCCCGACGCCTTGAACTGCGAGCTCCTGAGCGCCGACTCCGCGCTGCTCGACGTGTCGAGCGGCGGCAGCGTGAACCACGCGCTGCGCGCGGTCGACGGCGCACTGCCGGGCGACCTGCGCCTGCTCCTCGGCAGCACGAGCGGCACCACGCCCGGCCTCCTCGTCGACGGCATCCTCGTGCCGCTCGTCCCCGACGCCTACACGCAGCACCTGCTCGGAAACCCGAACCTCCCGCCGTGGAGCGGCACGCTCGGCGTGTTTCCGCCGAGCGGGAAGGCGCTCGCGACGCTCGCGCTGCCCGCCGGCTCTTCGCCCGCGCTCGCGGGCCTCGCATTCGACCACGTGCTCGTCGTCTTGCGCGCCGCACCGTCGCCGACGGTGATCGCGGCGAGCGCGCCGCAGCACCTGCTCCTCGTCCCCTAGCGCAAGCCCCGCCGCCGCCATGAACCTCCCAACTCGCATCGTCACACGAACGAGCGCCGCCGTCGCCGCGGGGCTCGTCGCCATCGCAACGTGCGGCTCGCGCAGTCACGCGCAGACGCTGCTCTCCGGTCCGAGTTGGAGCGCGAGCCTCCCGAGCACCAGCTTCGGCGCGAGCATCGACGCCGCGGGCGACGTCGATGCCGACGGGTTCGAGGACGTGATCATCGGCGCGCCGAGCCACTTCGACGGTGCCCACGTGGTCGGCCGCGCGTACGTGTTCCGCGGCATCGCCGGTGGCACAGCGACGCAGCCCGCGTGGACGCTCGAGAATCCCACCGGGCATTTCTCGAGCTTGTTCGGAGGGCCCGTCGTGGGGCTCGGCGACGTCAACGGCGATGGTGCGGCGGACGTCGCGGTCGGAGCGCCGCTCGCGCAGTGGAGCGGTGCGGTGTTCGTGTACCACGGTGCGCCCGGCGGTCTCTCGACCACGCCCGATTGGCACAAGCGCGGACCGGGTGAGGACTCGAACTTCGGCGGCGTGAGTCGCGCCGTGGGCGACGTCGACGGCGACGGCTTCGCGGACATGCTCGTCAACGCGTCGAAGTACACGCTCGAGGTTCCGGTGCACGTGCAGTCGGTCGGCTACGCCTGCGTGTACGCGGGCTCGGCGAACGGGCTCGTCTCGCAACCGATCTGGGTCGTGCACGGAACGCATGCGTTCGAGTCGCTCGGAGCCGGGCCGGCGGGCGACGTCAACGGCGACGGCTTCCCGGATCTGCTCGTCGGGTCGGCGGGCAGCTCGTCGACGCAGGCGGCGACGCGCGTCGACTTGTACGCAGGCGGCCCGAACGGCGTCACGAGCACGCCCGTCTGGTCGGAGATCGTGCCGTTCGCCGCAAGCGGCGCGTCGCTCGGCCTCAGCGCAAGCGCGGCGGGAGACGTCGACGCGGACGGGTTCGACGACCTGCTCATCGCGGCGCCGCAGTACGAATCGGGCGAGCAGCACGGTCGCGTCGAGCTGCACCGCGGCGCGGCGGGCTGGCCGTCCGGCACGCCCGCGTGGGTCGCGTACGGAGACGCGTCCGAGCCGCACTTCGGCCGGTCGCTCGCGCGGCTGTCGGACGTCGACGGCGACGGCTACGCCGACTGGGCCGTCGCGAACCCCGAGCCGCCCGGAGTCGTGCGCGTGTACTCGGGCGGCACGCTGCCGCTCGCACAGCAACCGATCTGGACGAAGCACGGCGGCGCGCCGCTGACGAGCTTCGCGGACAGCCTCGTCGGCGGCCGCGACTTCGACGGGGACGGGGATCCGGATCTGCTGCTCAACGTCGGCGGCAGCCTCGCGTCGCCGATCGTGCAGCGCTTCGACGGCGGCACGAGCTGCGGCGCTCCGCTCGCGGCGCAGGAAACCGTGCGCGTCGGCGACCCGCCGAACCCGAGCGTGCTCCTGCCCGGAGCGCACGACGGGCCGGTGATCGGCCGCGTGTGGTCGCCGCGCGTCGACCACGCGAGCTTCGCGCCGACGGCGGTGCTGGACCTGCTCGCGATCGGCGTGGCGAGCGCGAACGCTCCGGGCGCGCTCGGAACCGTGCTGGTCGATCCGCACGCGCCGTTCGTGTTGAGCTCGGCCGCGGCCGGCGGCACGTTCGCCGTGTGGCTGCCGGACGACTGCGCGCTCGTCGGCACGACCTGGCACGCGCAAGCCGGCGCGCTCGGAGTCTTCGGCGCGCCGCAGCTCACGAACGCGCTCGACCTCGTCGTCGGTACGCACTGACGGGAGCGCGCCGCGGCGGTGGATTGGGGCGCTCGGGCGCGGCGGTGCGTGTTGGAGTGCGCGGGCTGCGCCCGCGCACTTACGCGCGCGCAGACGCGCGCGTTGCTTCGCACTCGACCGGGCGCCCAAGCGCGCCCGGTCGAGTGCGAAGCTTAACCGGAACAGAAGACCGATCGGGTTCTGATCTGGTGCTGGGCTCCGACGAAACTCTGCGTTCGGAGGGGCGCGTCCGCGCGCCCCTCCCGAACGCAGAGTCTCGTGCGCGTCCTCGCGCACGAAAGTGCGCGCGAAGCGCGCACTCCAACGCTTCCACGAGTTCGCCCGCTACTGGAAGAGCGGATCGCCGGCGTCGCCGCCTGCGAGCACGAAGGCGAAGAGATCGCGGACGTCGTCGGCGGAGAGGCCCTTCAAGAGGCTCTCGGGCATCCGTGAGACAGTCGCCGGCCGTCGCGACGCGATCGAGCTCGTGTCGAGCTCCTGCTCGCGCTCCGGCAGTCCGGTGAGCAGCAACCGCACGCGGTTCGCGTCCTCCGACAACACGCGCCCGGTGACCGACGTGTCGTTCTCGAGCGTGAACACCGTGTCGCGGTACAGATCCGAGATCACGCGCGACGGCTGCACGACGTTCTCCGCCAGCGCGCGCAGCGTGTAGCGACCGCCGGCGCCCGTCAGATCCGGCCCCGTGCTCCCGCCGCTGCCGGCGATGCTGTGGCACGCGGCGCAGGTCGTCTGCGTGTAGAGCTCGCGGCCGCGCGCGTGGTTGCGGCCGCCGACGATGCCGGCGAGCAGCGGCTCGAGCTCCTCCAGCGTCCAGTCCTTGCCGGTGCGCGGCGCGGCGGCCGCGATCGTCGTCGGTTCGTCGCGCAGCTCGTCCGCCGGGATCGCGGCGACCTTGGCGACGTCGTCGCCGATGCCGCGCACGAACTTCGCGAACGAGTTGCCGCCGGTGTACGAACGGCTCTTGCGGATCCAGCGCGCCATGCGCGCGCGCGTCTCGGTGTTCCAGCCGACGTCGGTCTCGGCGAGCGCTTGCGCGTACGCGATCTGCTCCTCCTGCGTCGGCGCGCGCTCGACGAGTACCACGCCGAAGTCGACGGCCTGCGGATGGCGCGCGACGCACAACAACTCGAGCGCTTGGCGGTTGACGTCGTACTCGGGGCGCGCGACCGCGGTGAGCAGGTTGGACATCAACGCGTCACGCGACGCATCGGGGACGGGGCCGAGGCGGACCCACGCGAGCTGCAGCACGCGCAGGCGATCGCGCGCGAGCTCGAGCTCGGCAGGGATCGGTGCGGCGACGAGCTTCGACCAGAACGTGCCGCGCTTCGCCGCGTCCCAGGCCGCCGACGCGTGCAGTTCGTCGATCTCGAGCTTCGCCGCACGCGGACGAGGCGCCGGTGCACGCGCGCTCGACGGACGCGCGGTCGTCACCGCCTCGACCGCCCCCTTCGTCCACACGATGCGCCACAGGCCCGCCGGCGTGTCGCGCCCGCCGCTCGTCATGTACAGCGAGCCGTCGTCGCCCGCTTCGAGATCCGTGACCGGCAGCGGCCGACCTTTGACGAACACGCGGCCCTCGCCGCGGTACACCGGCTCCGCGGGCGTCAGATCGACGGCCCACACGCGCCCGTACGACCAGTCGGCCGCGTACAACCGCTCGCGCCACTCCTTCGGAAACTGCGTCAGCTCGCGCCCGTGCAGCACGCCCGTCGGCGAACCCGGCCCGAGATCGAGCGTCGCCGGCAGCGAGTCCGGCACCCACGCCGGCCACACCGCGTTGCCGTTGCGCGAGCCGTAGTCCGCGCCCGACACGATGTGCAACAGGCGCGTCGGCCGGTACCACGGCAACCCCATGTCCCACTCCATGTCGGAGTCGTACGTGAACAGCTCGCCGCGCGCGTCGAACGCCAAGTCGTACGCGTTGCGGAACCCGCACGCGATCAGCTCGAACTCCTTGCCGTCGGGATCGCAGCTCGCGACCCAGCCGCACGGCGCGAGGATCCCGACCGCGTGGCCGTTCGGATCGTCGCGGTGCTTGAGGAGCTGATCCTCGCCCCACGTCTTCGGCACGCGCGAGCGCGCGACGTCGGTGAGCTTCGTGTGATTGCCGATCATCACGTAGAGCTTCCCGTCGCCCGGCCCCGCGATCACAGCGTGCGGACCGTGCTCGCCGTCGCCTTCGAACGCGCGCAGCAGCTTCGCGTCGTCGAGCGCGCCGTCGCCGTTCGTGTCGCGACACCGGTACAGGCCGGCCTTCGACGAGTTCGCAACGACGTACAGCGAGTCGTGCGCCCACACGAGTCCCTGCGCGCCGGTGAGCGGCAGGTTCACGCGCTCGACCTTCGCCACGCGCGGCACCGCGGTCGGGTGGCGCTGCGGCTCGAGAGTCACGCACCAGATCGCGCCGTACTGATCGCCGGCGTAGAGCTTGTTCCCCGGCGCGCGGCACAGGCTGACCCACGAGCCCTGCTGCGCGCGCGGCACCGTGTAGACGAGCTGCGCCTGGAACCCGTCGGGCAGCGCGAAGCGCGACGGATCGGGCAGCGGTTCGTCGACCTTGTTCGCCGCCGCCTTCATGCCGGCCTCGGCACCGGCCCACGGCTGCGCGCGCTCGTCGCCGAAGTCGTGCGCGGGCCGCGCGCGCGAGCCCTCGGCCAGCGTCGCCTCCCACGTCGCGTCGGTCCACAGCCGCAGCCGCGGCTGCGCGTCGTCGTCGAGCGACCACTCGCCGAGCACCGCGCCGACGGAGCCCTCGTTCGTCGCCTCGATCACGAGCTCGTGCGGTCCCGCGGCGAGTGAGTGCTGCACCTCGATCGGCGTCGGCTCCCACCACGCGTCGTTGCGCGCGACGAGCGCGCCGTCGATCGAGACGACGGCCGAGTTGTCGGCGCGGATGCGGCCGCGGATCCACGTCGTCGGCTGCGCGAGCGTGAAGCGCTTGCGCAGCACGACTCCCTCGCCGTCGCGCGACTCGGCGTGCGCCCAGATCCAGTGCGCCGCCTGGCCGTCGGGCACGTTGCGCGGCCGCAGCTCCTGCGCACCCGGCTCGCTCGGGCCCAGCTCGCGCACGCGGATGTCGCGAAAGCGCACCTGCATCGGCGGACCTTGGTGCAGTTGCAGCGCGAAGCGACCGGCGGCGCGGTAGTGCCGCGCGTCCTCGTCGAGCAGCGACGCGCTGCGCTCGCCGTTCAGGTAGATCTCGACGAGCGGGCCCTGCGCGACGATCCGGTAGCGGTTCCAAGCGCGCACGCGCACGTTCGACAACAGGCGCGCCGAGTCGCCGATCGCGAGCACGTCGCGCGTGCCGTCGGCGCGCGCGCGCACCTGCTCGCCGCGCCGCACGAGCACGCCGCGTCCGTCCTGGTCGTACAAGCAGCCGGTCCAGCTCGGCCCGTCCTCGAGATCGGCCTGCAGCCCGCGCACCGCGCCGTCGGGCGCGATCGCGCTGCGCAGTTGCACGCCGGAGTTGCCGCCGACGAGCTCGAATTCGAGCTCGAGCTCGAAGTCGCTCCAGTCGCGGCCTTCGCGCGCGAGATAGATCGTGCTCGCCAGCGGGTGCGCGTCGGTCGAGCGACCGACGATGCAGCCGCCCTCGGCCGACCAATAGGTGCGATCACCGCTCCAACCGTCGAGGCTCTTGCCGTCGAACAGCGGCTGCCAGTCGGCGCGCTGGCCGACGGCTGCGCCGCCGAGCAGCGCGGCGCACGCGAGGAGCGCGAGAACGAGCGCGAGGTGCCGCACGTGCGGCCTAGCGGACCCAGACTTCGGCGGTGAAGTCCGGCACCGGCGCGCCCGAGCCCGGCTGCGAGCTGCCGTTGACGTAGCAGCGCTCGCCGCCGTCGACGAACACCGGCGTCGCCTGCGTGCGCGGATAGATCATCGTCTGCACGACGGTCCAGCCGGTCATCGCCTCGGTCGCCTCCTCGATGTCGGCGACCGCGTTGCCGTTGAGCGTCGACAAGTCGAACGTGTCGACGCCGCCGATCGCGTAGAGCTTGCCGCCCGCGGTCAGCAGGCTGCCGCGCGCGCGCAGGTTGTTCATCGACGCGACGCTCGTCCACGCGTTCGTGGTCGGGTTGTAGATGCGGCACGTGTCGATCGGGTTGACCTGCAGCAGCAGGATGTTGCCCGTCGCGCCGCCGGTCACCGCGACGCTGCCGTTCGACAGCAGGTGCTGCGCGTGCGTCGCGCGCTCGCCGGGGATGCTCGCGGCGGCGCTCAGCGCATTCGTGCCCGGGTTGTAGATCCGGCAGTCGGCGACGACCGCGGGGATCGGCACGCCGAACACGACGGTCACTTCGACGCCCGCGGTCAGCAGCACGCGCCCGTCATTGAGCTTCGTCGCCGCGTGCCACAGCCGCGCCTTCGGCAGGTTCGGCCCCGGGCTCCACGTGTTCGTCGCGGGGTTGTAGAGCTCGGTCGTGCCGAGCGCGGATCCGACGGAGCCGATCGGGTTCGTCACGTCGAGCATCGAGACGCCGCCGGCGACGAAGACGCGGCCGTCGTTAAGCAGCGTCGCGGTGTGCTGGCTGCGCGGCGACGACATCGGCGCGGTGCCGGTGCTGAGCCCCGTGGTCGGGTTGAAGATCTCCGTACTCGCCTGCACGGTGCCGTTGGCGTCCTGACCGCCGAGCAACAACACGCGGCCGTCGGCGAGCAGCGTCGACGTGTGCGCGGTCCGCGCGCCGGTCATCAGGCCCGCGCCGGCGTGCGTCTGCTTGAGCGGGTCGTAGATCGTCAGCGCGTCGGTGTTGACCACGAGCCCGCCCAGCGTGACGGCGCCGCCGCTCGTCAGCACGCGGCCGTCGTTGAGCAGCGTGTTCGCGTGGCCGTCGACGTCGTTGGGCTGGTCGTCGATCGTGAAGTGCGTCGAGTTCGCGACGGCGAGCTTGTGGCTCGAGCGCGCGGTGATGTCGCCGGCGAAGTACGTCGTGCCCGGGAGCGTGAACGCCTGCGCGTACAGGACGATGCCCGCGAGTCCGATGTCGTTCGGGATCGCGTAGCTGACGCTGCCGACGCCGAGGCCGTTGCACGCGGCGAGCTTCGCGAAGAGGCTCATGTCGAGGCCGACGTCGAGGAGGCGCGGGTCGGTCGGATCGAGGATGGCGAGCGGGATCGGGCCGGTCTGGAACGACGGGACGAGCGCGAAGAACTTGAAGGGGTCGGTCGTGACCTGGTACGTGACGCTCTGGCCGATCACGCCGTTGATGCGCTTCAGCTTGGCGTCGGCGAGCGCGGGGAGGGCGAGCGCGGCGGCGACGGCGGCGGCGGTGAGAGCGGGACGGGCGAGCAGGCGGCGCGAGAACGAGGTCATCGACACTCCTTCGGGATGGTCTGCAGGGTGCGGGGCGTGAGCGCGGTGCAGCGCGCGTTCCTTCCAGACTAGCCCGGCGAGAGCGGGCTGGGCAGTCCCGAGCGGCGCGGGTGGGCAGCGGCGCGCGGGGCGCGACGTGCGGGATCAGTTTTCCGGGAGCGCGTACTTCACCACACCGCCGCGCGCGATGCTGTACCACCACAGCTCACGACCGTCCGGCGACACGCAGAACCGCGCGAGGACCTTGCGCGTGCCGACCTGCTCCCAGTTCGAGACCGGCACCCGGTAGTGCCGTCGATCCGCGCGCCGCACGAGCGCGCGAGTCCCGTTCACGTGCGGGACGACGAGCCACTTGCCGCTGCGACCCGCCGCGGGATCGTATTCGCCGAGCAATGCGCCGCTCGGCGAGTACCAACGTGCTCGCACGGCCGCCGGCTTCCCGCTGTTGTGGTAGCCACGCGTACGCGCCCACCACGTCTGTACCAACCACTCGCCCGTCGCAAGCTGCGCAGCGGCCAGCGTCTTGTACCACGGGCGCTCCAACGGGCCTGACCACGTGACCCAGACGTCGTTGCCGTCCTCGTCGACCAACGCGGCGCGGTGTCGACTCCAGCGCAGCGCGCGCGTGCCCGCGCCGAGTTCGCCCGACTCCGGCGCCGGCGCGCGCACGGCCGCTCCCGCGTCGAGCAATTCGATCCGCCCCCCGAATCCGGAGTTCCAATCGAACTCGTTGACCGATCCGTCGACCAAGGCGAACAGCGAGCGGTCGCCCGGATCGAACACGCGGCGGTGGGTCGAACGGCGCTGTGTCGCGGGGTCGAGCGTGAACACGTCGCCACTCCCGAAATCGAGCGCAGTGAGGCGACCGTCGAGATCGAACGTCGCGAGGCGCGGCTGCGCGTTCGGCTCCACGGCGAGTTCGAGCGGCTCGAATCCGACCTCGCGCAGCTCGAGCTCGTGCGTCCCCCGCTCGGACTGCTTCGACCACGCGAGAATGAGCGTCCGAGTGGGTTCGCCTCCGACGAGCGGCAAGTCGTACTGCCAGCACTTGCGCCCGGCGAGCGAGATCGAGAAGCCGTCGCGGCTCGCGGACAGGATCGGCACGTCCGAAGCCGCCAACCCCTCGCGCGCCGACCACGTGAGCGACACGAGATCCGGCGAGCGCAAGTCGAGCTGCCAGTAACTCTCCGCGCGCCACAACAACAGCGCCTGCCCAGTGCCCGGCATCGCGCGGAATTCGACGAGCTTCGGTCGCGCGTCGAGCCCGCCCGGAGCCGGCTGAATCGCGACGCGCCGGGCGGCGTGCGGCGGATCCAGCGGCAGCGCGAGGACATCGACGCCCTCGTTCGCGGCTGCGCGCGTCGAGACGAACAAGAGCTCGCGGCGCTGCGCGTGCTCGCGAATCAGCGCCGGACGCAGCGAGTCCCACGGCACGTCCTCGTGCGCGACGTGCGCGCCATGTGAGTCGAACACAACTGCTATCGAACCGAGGCCGAACGTCGCGACGCCCCGCGCGCTCGCCCCGGCCGTCTCCGTGAACGCTGCGAGCTCGCCGCGATTCGTGATGAGCGCCGATTCAAGCCGCAGCGGAAACTCCGCCGACCACAGCGCGCCGCCGTCGCGCTCGACGCGGATCGAGCAGGGCTTGTCGCCCGAGTCGAGCGGATTCGCGAAGTGAGCGCTGACGCGTCCGTCATCGGAGCGCACGACGAAGTCGTATGGCTCGCCTGCAAGCAGTGCGATCGATACGAGCGCGACTGCGATCATCGGCGCTCCGAGTCTACGCGCGAGTGGTCGACTGTCGGGGACGCGCTCGCGGCGGGTGCGGGCAGCGCGTACCGCACAACGCACCAACGCGCGCGATCGACGCGCCACAGCTCGCTACCGTCGGGCGAGACGAGGAAGTCGAAGCTCGCGACCGGCCACTCCATCCCGAACGCGCCCATGGCCTCGGCGAGTTGCTCGGCATCGATCTCCTGCCGTGAGGAATCGGAATCCTCACTCGCCATCAGCAGCACGGCGTTGTGCAGAGCCTCGACCGTCGGATCCCAATGCCCGAGATTCGGAACCACGACGTCGCGACCGCTCGAACGCTCGACGAGTTCGACAGCGACCTGCATCGTCTCAGGATCCACACGGCCGCCGCGCCAGCTCCAGCGTCCGCTGCGCCCGGCCCGCGCTTGGTACCGCTCGCCGCGCACGCCGCTCGCGCTCCACACGCGACAGCCGATCGACTCGTGCCACTCGTAGCCCAGGCGCGGCGGGTAGGGCCGCGACACCCCGGGCGACTCCCACTCGTCGACGACCCACTCGCCGGTCGCGAGTCGCCCCGCGGCGAGCGGAGCGAGCCGCGGTCGCTCGGCGGGCGGCCACGCGTTCCAGACGAGGCCGCCGTTCGCATCGAGCACGCGCAGTCGACTCGGCTGCCACAGCATCCGCTGTCCGCCGGCCTCGACGACGCCATGCGTCGGCTCACACAGCCACGTCGCGAACGTCTCGCGCGCGCTTGCTCGCAGCGCCAGCTCGGCGAAGCCCGCGCTGACGGCCGCGCTGCCGTCGCACAGCGGCAGCACGCCGTTGAGCTCCAGGTCGCGCAGTCCGCTCGGACGCGTCGACTCGTCGACGAAGATCTCCGCGTGCGTTCCGGCCGCGAGGTCGTAGCGGTGCACGCGCGAGCCGGCCACGACCAGCCACAGGCGCGCGTCGATGTCGAACGCCCATCCGTCGACGAGCTCGATCGGGAACTGCGGGCTTGCGATCGCGAACTCGCCGACGATCCGCGGGTCGGCGCGGTGCTCGGCGCGCGCTCGAAGCGTGCCCGGGGTCGCGCGGCCGGCGCCGGCGCACGCGCAGGCGAGCGCAGCGACGGACACGCACGCGAACGACCAGGATCTCATCCCACCGGCATGCTACCGCTCGGCGCGCGCTCGGCTACCGGCGGACCCGGTGCGTCGCGGCGAGGCGCCGGCCGGCTGGCGGAGCCTGCGTGCGGCTCCGTTCCGCCGACGCGCGACGCGTTCCACGCGACGAACGCGCTCGACGCGACCATCGCCGACGCGGCGAACACCGGCGACAGCCGGCCGGTCGCGGCGAACCACAGGCCGACGCCGTTGTACGCGAACGCCCACGCGAGGTTGAGCCGCGCCGCCGCGACCGCACTGCGCGCGAGGCGCAAGAGCCCGGGCAACTCGCCAAGACCGTCGCGCACGAGGTGCACGTGCGCCGCCTCGAGGCTCGCGCCGACGCCGCGCGCCATCGAGATCCCGACGCCGGCGGCCGCCAGCGCGCCCGAGTCGTTGAGCCCGTCGCCGACGTAGACGAGATCGCCGTTCGCGGAGAGCTCGCGCACGCGCGCGAGCTTCTGCTCAGGCGAGAGCGCGTGCTCGACCGGCAGGCCGAGTTCGCTCGCGAGCTCCAGCGCCGGCCCGCGCGCGTCGCCGGTCAGCACGCGGCACTCCAGTCCGAGCGCGCGCAACTGTGCGAGCACGGCCGGCGCCTCGCGCCGCAGCGACGAGGCGAGGTCGAAGCGCGCGTACTGCGCGTCGTCCGACCACAGCGCGACGGACGTGAGCGACGCCGACGGCGACGGACACGCGACGAGCTCGTACACGCGCCCTCGCACGCGGCCGCGCACGCCGCGGCCCGGCAGCACGGTGAACTCCTCGACCGCCGCGGCGGGTTGTGCGCGCGCCGCCTGCGCCGCCGCGCACAGCGCGCGGCCGACCGGATGCTCGCTGTGCTGCTCGAGCGCGGCGGCCAGCGCGAGCGCCTCGCGCTCGCCGCAGCCGTCGAGCGCGTGCAGCCCGACGAGCTCGAGCTCGCCGGTGGTCAGCGTGCCGGTCTTGTCGAAGGCGAGCGAGCGCGCGCGCGCGATGCGCTCGAGCACGTCGCCGCCGCGCACGAGCACGCCGCGGCGCCAGGCCTCCGACAGCGCGAAGCTCATCACCAGCGGCGTCGCGAGGCCGAGCGCGCACGGACACGCGATCAGCGCGACCGACAGCGCGTCGAGCAGCGCGGACTCCGCGCCGACCCGCGGCGCGCGCCACGCGAACGTGGCCGCGGCGAGCACGACGACGAGCGGCACGAGCCACGCCGACACGCGATCGGCCAGGCGCACGCTGCGCGGGCGCGCGCGCAGCCCCTCCTCGAGCAGCCGCGCGAAGCGCGCGCGCAGCCGCTGCTCGCCGGTCGAGGTCGCGCGCACGACGAGCGTGCCGTCGAGCGCGATCGAACCGGCCAGCACGGCGCTGCCCGGCGCGGCCGCGCGCGGCTTCGACTCGCCGGTCAGCGCGGCGGCGTCGACGAACGCGCGGCCGTCGACGACGACGCCGTCGACCGGCAGCACGCCGCCCGGCCGCACGCGCACGAGGTCGCCGGCGGACAGCGCCTGCGGCTCGACTTCGCGCTCGTCGAAGCCGTTGGCGTCGACGCGCAGCGCGCGCGGTTCGCTCGCCGGCAGCAGCGCGCGCAGCCGCTGCGCGCCCTTGATCCGCGCGCGCGCCTCGAGCCAGCGGCCGGCGGCGACGAGGACGAGCACGGCCGTCGCCGTGTCGAAGTACACCTCGCCGCTGCCGCGCGCGGTGTTCCAGACGGAGACGGCGAGCGCGGAAGCGACGCCGACGAGGATCAGCCCGTCGGCCGACAGCACGCGCCGCGCGCGCACGACCGCGTCGGCGATCGGCACGCCGACGAGCAGCACGACCGGCAGCGACATGAGCAGCGCGGCCGCGCGCAACAGTCCGCGCACCGCATCGAGCTGCGCGGGAGCGAGCCCGTCCTCGGCCGCGCCCCACAGGTGCTCGCCGTACAGCGACAGCGAGAACACCATCACGCCCATCGCGAGCGCGCCCGCGAGCACGAGGCGCCCGAGCGCGCGATCGCCGTGCTCGAGCGAGGCGCCGGACAGCGCGTGCGCGACGCGGCAGCCGGAACAGCAGTAGTCGGCGCCGCGCGCCGGTAGTCCGCAGTGCGCGCACGCGTCCACGCTGGTCACCGCGGGCTCGAAGGCGGATCGGCGGGAGCCGTCGGCGCCTGGTTCTGTCGGCCCGGACCCTGCTCGAGGTAGTCGGGCAGCTGGTACTCGAGCACGTACCAGGTGAAGAACGACAGGAAACCGAGGTACTTCAGCACGAGGAACCACGGCACCCCGCCGCTGCCGTAGCGCGGCGCGAACCGCTTGCTGTCGGCGACCTCGGGACCGGGCCCCACCGGCGTGAGCGGCGTGTTCGTCTTCATGCTTCCTCCGGGAACGACAGACCTTCGGCGCGCTCCTGCGCGTCGAAGCGCTCGAGCATCTCGTACTTCGCCTTCTCGACGCCGGACAGCTGGCCGGTCAGATACGCCCACACGAGCAGCAGCGCGAAACCCAGCGCGACGAACGCATAGACGAGCAGCGGATCGTGCGCGAAGCCGACGAGCTCGTGGTGCTCGATCGTCTCGAGGAACCGATAGATCTTGCGCGCGAACAGCGCGCCGCCCGCGACGCACGCGCCGACGAAGAACACGTGCAGCGCCTTGCGCAGCGGGCTCCACGGCCCGATGCCGATCGACGGGTACTTGCGGCGAGGTGCGGCGCTCATCGCTCGCGCCTCCCGGTCTCGCTGCCGAGCCACTGGACGTACGTGATCAGGCTGAGCGCATCCTTCGACGGGTGCACGCGCCCCTCCGCGTCGAACTCGAAGTAGAAGTCGTAGCGCGGCATCACCGAGTTCGCGACGACGTTCTTCGGGTTGATGAAGTGCGCGACGTGCCAGTCGTTCGTGTGCTTGCCGTGCTCGCGCGCGAGGTCCGGGCCGACGCGCCGCGTGCCCCACAGGTGCGGCTGCGACAGCGCGTTCTGGTACTCCTGCGCGAAGGAGACCTCGCCGAAGCGCAGGTCCTCGTTCGCGACGGGCCGCACGTACTGGCTGTGGCAGTGCCAGCACGCCTGTCCGACGTACAAGTCGCGGCCGCGCTGCAGCGCCTCGGCGTACGCGGCGCTCGTCGGTCCGCCGGCGCCGAACGCGTGCTCGAAGTCGTCTGGGTAGCTCTTCGAGAGCTCGACGAACTCGACGCTCGGCCGCGCCGCGAGCTCGGCGAGCGCCTTGTATTCCATCCCGTGGTACGACTCGAGCGA
>SCVU01000534.1 GCA_004296785.1 Planctomycetota bacterium | reverse complement strand
GGCGCACGGGCTGCCGAAGCTCAGCCGGTAGTCGCCGGCGGCGGGCGCGGCGAACAGCGGATCCGCGCTGAAATTCCCGCCGCCGCCGCTCGGCAGGTCGCCGTCTCCGACGTCCGAGTGCGCGATCACGAGGCTCGCGAAGTTCGGGTGCGGCAGCAGATCGTCGCCGTTGCCGTACACGATGCACGAGGCCAGCGTCGTCGTGTCGACGACGATGCAGTTCGGTGCGACGGTCGCGCTCGGCAGCGAGCGCACGCCGACGCCGGCGTTGTTCGCGATCGTGCAGCGCACGAACGTCGCCTGCGCCGAAACCGTCGGGCCGCACTGCGCGCCGCCGTCGTAGCCGTCGCCGGCGTTGTCGTTGATCAGGCAGTGCTCGGCGCTGAGTTCCAGCCCGCCGTTGCCGGAGTGCGCGCCGTGGATCGCGTCGCCGCCGTTGCCGGTGATGCGCGTGCGGCTCAGCATCGCCTCGGCGATGCTGCTGCCCGAGCTGCGCAGGCCGTCTGACGCGCAGTTCGCGATGAACGAGTCCTGCAGCGCGAGTCCGCTCCCGCTCGGACCGTCGAGCTTCCAGTCGATCCCGACGCCGCACGCGTCGATCGCGACGCGCACCAGCAACGGCTTGAGCGTGCCGGCGGACTCACAGCACGTGAGCCCCGCGACGCCCGCGTCCGTCATCTGCTCGATCACGAGATCCGCCAGCGTCGGCAGCACCGGGTTCCAGCTCGACGCGAGCGCGATGCCGCTGTGCGCGTTGCGCAGCGTGAAGCCGACGAGCTCGGTCTCGGGCTGCAGCGGCCCGGTGTACCCGCCGACCGTCGAGCTCATGTTGACGAGCGCGACGCCCGCTCCTTCGCCGTCGAGCACCGTGTACGCGAAGCCGGCGTCGCTGCGCACGCGCAGCATGCCCTTGAACTGGAGCGGGAAGACCTCGCCGGTGCTCGGCGCGTACGCGCCGGGCGCGACGTGGATCGTCGCCGGCGGCCCCTGCAGCGGATCCGGATCGAGCTGCGAGATCGCGTAGGTGATCGTCTTCCACGGCGCGCCCGCGCCGCCGCCGGACGGCACGTCGACGCCGGTTGCGACGTCGACGTAGAAATGGCTCTGCGCGGCGAGCGCCGCGGGCAGTGCGAGGGCGGCGAGTGCGGTGCGGGCGAGCATCCCCATGTCCTCCGAGCCCGGCGTGACCGACTGCCGGGAGGCCTCCCAGGATCGCTGAACGGCCGCAAAGGCGCCAGCCCGGCCCCTCCGCCGGCGGCCCCGCAGCTCACGCGAGCTTCAATTTCCGCCGGCCCGCTGCCGATAGTCCGGTCGATGACCCGCGCTCCGGAAGGCATTTCCGCCCCGGCGACGTCCGCGCTCGCCGAGATGGAGCAGCTCGTCGCCGTCGTCCAGGCGCTTTCGACCGCGCGCGACGTCGCGGCGATCCAGGAGATCGTGCGCCGCGCCGCGCGCGCACTGACCGGCGCCGACGGCGCGGCGTTCGTGCTGCGCGACGGCGAGCAGTGCTACTACGCGGACGAGGACGCGATCGGCCCGCTGTGGAAGGGCAAGCGCTTCCCGCTGACGTCCTGCATCAGCGGCTGGTCGATGCTGCACCGCCAGCCGGTCGCGATCGTCGACATCTACCAGGACGCGCGCATCCCGGTCGACGCGTACCGGCCGACCTTCGTGAAGAGCCTGGCGATGGTGCCGATCCGCGCGCGCGAGCCGATCGGCGCGATCGGCAATTACTGGTCGACGCAGCATGCCGCGACGGAACGCGAGCTGCGGCTGCTGCAGGCGCTCGCCGACAGCACGTCGATCGCGCTGGAGAACGTCGCGCTGCTGGAGAGCCAGCGCGCGGCCAAGGAGACCGCGCTCGCCGCGAGCCGCCTCAAGGACGAGTTCCTGACCAACGTCTCGCACGAGCTGCGCACGCCGCTCAATCCGATCCTCGCGTGGTCGGAGCTGCTCGTCGACGACGCGACGCTGCCGCAGGAGGCGCGCGAGGCCGCACAGCAGATCCACGAGAACGCGCTCGTGCAGTTGCGCCACGTCGATGCGCTGCTCGACGTGTCGCTGCTGATCGCCGGGCGCTGCCAGCTCGAGCGCGCGCGCGTCGAGCTCGGTGCGATCGTCGCCGCCGCCGTCGCCGCGGTGCGGCCGGCCGCGCAGGCGAAGAACGTCGCGCTGGAGTTCGCGCCGTGCGCAGAGCCGGTGCTCGCGCTCGTCGATCCGCAGCGCGTGCAGCAGATCGCGTGGAACCTCGTCTCGAACGCGGTCAAGTTCACCCCCGCCCGCGGACGCGTGCGCATCGCGGTCGAGGCCGACGGCGCGCACGCGCGCCTGCGGGTCTCCGACGACGGGATCGGCATCGCACCGCAGTTCGCGCCGCACGTGTTCGAGCGCTTTCGACAGGCCGACAGCAGCGCAACGCGCAGCGCGGGCGGCATGGGGCTCGGCCTCGCGATGGTGCGACACCTCGTCGAGCTGCACGGCGGCACGGTCGACGCGCACAGCGCGGGCGTCGGACACGGCGCGACGTTCGTCGTGACGCTGCCGCTGCAGCCGGCGGCGCGCGCGGCGGCCTGAGCGCGGCGGCGGTCGGGTAGAATTGTGCGCCATGGTCGCGCACCCGCTCGCGCACTCGCTCGCGTGCGCGGCGCTCGTCGCAGCGCCGGCGGCCGGCGCCGCTGCGGCGCAGGCGCCGCCGTTCGAGAAGCTCGCCAAGGTCGCGCTCGAGGGCACGCACCACACCGCGCTGCGCCACGCGGACCTCGACCACGACGGCTTGCCCGATCTTGCGGTCGCGCTGAACTACCAGTCGCGCATCGAGCTGCTGCGCGCGAGCGCGCCCGCCGCGTACAACGCGCCGGCGCTCCCGGTGCCGCTGCCGACGCATCCGTTCGGCATCGCGCTCGCCGATCTCAACGCCGACGGATGGCTCGAGCTCGCGGCGACCGGCGACGACGGAGTCTTCGCGCTGTGCGCTGCGACCGGGCCGTTCCAGTACGCGGCGCCGCTCGCGTACGCCGACGTCGCGACGACGTCGAACTCGCTCGTCGCGGCCGATCTCGACAACGACGGGCGCAGCGACTTCCTGCAGTCGCACAGCACTGGGTTCCGCGTGTTCATCGGCCTGCCCGGTCCGTCGATGTTCGGCCTGACGCCGCAGTCGAGCGGCAGCGCGACGCTGTTCAACGCCGACGTCGGCGACTTCGACGCGGACGGCCTGCTCGACGTCGTCACCGCGTCCAACGGCGGCGCGGCGAGCCGCCTCGACGTGCACCTCGCGCTCGGCAGCGGCGCGTTCGGGCCGGGGCAGCCGCTGGCGTGCGGACCCGATCCGGCTGTGCACGTCGGCGACATCGACGGCGACGGCCTGCTCGACCTCGTGACGAGCAACTACGGCGCCCCCAGTCTCTCGCTGCTGCTCGGCAGCGGCGGCGGGGCGTTCGCCGCCGCGATCGACCTGCCGCTGCCGATCGGCAACCTGTACGACTTCGCGCTGGCGGACGTCGACGGCAACGCGACGCTCGACGCGGTGGTCGCGAGCGCGACCGGGCTCGCGCCGCTGACGATCGTGCAGAACCACGGCGCGAGCGGCTTCGACGTCAGCACGACGGAACTCGCGCCCGCCGTCTACGCGCTCGCGCTGCCCGATCTCGACCTCGACGGACGCCCGGACCTCGTCACCGCGGGCACCGCGAGCTACGTCGAGCTGTTCGGCAACGTGCTCGAGGGACACGGCGCGTGGAGCGCGCTCGGCGCGGGCTCGAAGGGTACGCACGGCGCGCCGAAGCTCGTCGGCAGCGGGCCGCTCACGCTCGGCGCGCCGACCAGCCTGCACGTGTCGAACGGCAAGAGCGGCGCGCCCGCGTTCCTCGTTTTCGGCGCGGCGCCGATCGCGCTGCCGCTGCTCGGCGCGACGCTGTACGCGGCGCCGGACGTCGTGCTCGGGCTCGGACCGCTCGATGTGCACGGCACGTGGTCGAACGCGTTCGCGTGGCCGAGCGGGATCGCGAGCGGCTCGACGATCGCCGTGCAGGCATGGGTCGTCGACGCGGCGAGCGCGTCGGGGCTCGCGGCGGCGTCGAACGGCGTGCTCGCGACGGTGCCGTGAGCCGGGAACGATTGCGACTCGACCAGCAGCGCGTCGATCACGGCCATCCGACTCCCTTCGACCACATCGCGAGCATCCCGCGCCGCGTGTCGGATCCGACTGCACCGTGCCGCTCGAAGTCCGCGATGCTCTGTAGCACGAGCGCCTGAACTCGGGGGTTCTCGCCGAACAGCGCGTGCAGCGCCGGTAGTTCCGTCGGCTGCGTGATGCTGTCGATTGCGATCGAACGTCCGCCCCAGCCGCTGGAAGCCTGCGTATGCGCTTGCCACTCGTGAACGACGTGCGCAGGCGCGACGCGCTTCACCCACCGCTCGTAGTCGGGTTGATCCAGCCAGGCCCCGACCGGCACACCGCAGATCCGCGTCGCCGTGCGTGATGCTCCGCACGCGGCGCAGCTAACGGTCGAGCTCGAACGCGCGCGATCGCGACCCACGAACGCGAGCACGCCGACCAGCGCGAGCGCGATGGCGATCGTGAGCTTCCCCATCACAGTGCGAACAGGCTACCGCGGAGACTCGGACTCGTGGGCTTGCGCGCCGCTTCCACGCCGCACGTCGTGCACGGCGCGGCTCGCGGCGAGCACGAACACGCACGCGCCGGCAATGACGCCCGCGGTGCCGTAGATGCGCAGCTCGAGCTCCCGCGGCTCGCGCCCCCAGATCATCGCGACGACGCCGGCGATCGCGACCACGAGCGACGATGCGAACACGACGAGCACGCCGAGCATGAACTTGCGCATGGGCATTCCTCCGTCTCGCCGCTCGCGCGGCACGCCGATCCGCGCAGGCTAGCGCGCCCGCGCGCCGCGGTTACGCGCTCGCAGACACTGCGGCATCGACATTCGCTCCGCAGCGCTGCGCGCGGCCGGGCCTCACGGACACGGCGGCGCGAGCACGACCGTCGTCGTCGCGAGCGCCGGAAATGCCCCGGCGACTCGATCGACGCGCACGATCTGACCGGGCGTCTGTTCGGCCGGCGACGCCGGGCAACCCGGTCCGGGCAGCGTCAGCGTCTGCCGCACGTCGAGCCCGGTCCCAGCGAGCGGCACGAGTGCGTCGATGCGCAGCGAAGCGCCCGTCGTCGGCACGACGCCCGCGAACCCGACGACGACGACCTGCGTCGCGAAATCGATCGCCGGCGCCGCGCCCGTCCCCGGCGCGTGCTGATTCCAGAACGCCTGCCAGGCCGTCGGGCTCTGCAGCACGAGCGCGCCCGGCGTCGACGCGCTCGGGTGCGGCGACTTCTGGAACGTCGCGACGATCGCCGGCTGCACGTCGGTGACCGCGTGCGTGACGTAGTTGATCGGCTTGATCGC
>SCVU01000533.1 GCA_004296785.1 Planctomycetota bacterium | reverse complement strand
CGCGAGGCGTGGAAGCACGGCGTGCAGGTGATGATCGAGGGGCCCGGCCACGTGCCGATGCACCAGATCCGCGAGAACATGGACAAGCAGCTCGCGCTGTGCCACGAAGCGCCGTTCTACACGCTCGGCCCGCTCGTGACCGACGTCGCGCCCGGCTACGACCACATCACGTCCGCGATCGGCGCGGCGATGATCGGCTGGTACGGCACCGCGATGCTGTGCTACGTGACGCCGAAGGAGCACCTCGGCCTGCCGGATCGCGACGACGTGCGCGCCGGCGTGATCGCGTACAAGATCGCGGCGCACGCGGCCGACGTCGCGAAGGGCCACCCGGGCGCGCGCGCGTGGGACGACGCGCTGTCGCGCGCGCGCTTCGCGTTCCGCTGGGAGGATCAGTTCGAGCTCAGCCTCGATCCGGAGACGGCGCGCGCGTACCACGACGAGACGCTGCCGGCCGACGGCGCGAAATCCGCGCACTTCTGCTCGATGTGCGGGCCGCAGTTCTGCTCGATGCGGATCACCGAGGACCTGCGCACGCTCGCGGCGGAGAAGGGAATCTCGGAGGAAGAGGCGCGCGAGCGCGGCCTCGCCGAGAAGCGCAGCGAGTTCCAGAAGGCCGGCGGCGCGCTGTACGTCTGAGTCAGCGCGTCGCGACGAGGCGCGCCGGATCGAACGCGCGCGCGAACGCGCCGCCCGGCGCAAAGACGCCGTCCGCGCGTGACTCGAGCAGCGCCGCCGCGAGTCTTCCGACGGCGAGCGAGCACGTCATCCCGTGCCCCGCGAGCCCGGCGACCCAGAACAGCCCGCGCACGTCGGGATCCGGGCCGATGCAGAAGCTCTCGCCGTCGCTCGTGAACGTGCGCAGGCCCGACCAGTAATGCACCGGCGCGCCGAGCTCGACTCCGGGCAAGTGCTTCGCCGCCTTGCGCGCGAGCTCCGCGCGCAACTCCGGCCGCGCGCCGTGCGCGCTCGGATCCGCCGGCTCCTCGTCGCACGGCGAAACGAGGAGTCCGTCGCCCGCGCGCCGCGCGTAGAACGGATCGGAGCCGGTCCACACGACCGGCGCGTTCGCCGGCACGCCGCGCGCGCCGCGCGTCACGCACAGGTGGCGGCGCGACGGCGCGAGCGCGATGCGCGAGCCGAGCGCGCGCGCGAGCGGGTTCGTCCACGCGCCCGCGGCAAGCACGAGGCGCTCGCAGCGCAGTCGCTCGCCGTTGCGCAGCTCGAGGTCGAAGCCCGTCGAGCTCGCGCTCGCATTCACTACGTCGACGCTGCAGCGCACGTCGGCGCTGCGCGCGAGTTCTGCGAGCAGTGCGGTGTTGTCGAGCCGGCCTTCGCGCGCGAACCACAGCCGCGTGCCGCTCGGTGCGGCGAAGTGCGGCGCGAGCTCGCTCGCGCGCGATGCGCTGACGCGCTCGAGATCGCCCGCATCTGCGCACTCGCGCGACTGCCGCTCGAGCTCGGCAGCCTCGGCACCCTCCGACGCGAGCAGCAGGCCACACGGCTCGACGTACGGGCGCAGCAGCGCGGCGCTCTCGCGCGCGAATGCCGAAACGGCCGCGTCGGGCGTCAGCGTGCGCAGGATCGCCGCGTTCAGACGGCTCGAAACGAGTCCCGGCGCACGCTCGCGCTCGAGCACGATGACTTCGCGCGCGCCGGCAGTGCGCAGCGCCCAGGCGGTCGAGAGCCCGGCGACGCCGCCGCCGACGATCGCGATCCGCGCCTGCATCGCGCTAGCCCGGCAGATCGGCGCGCCGCAGGTCCGCCACGCGCGCCAGCGCGCACACGACGAGGCTGTGCGCGATCTCGCCGCTCGCCACACGCGCGAGCGCGTCCGCGAACGGCACGACCTCGACGCACAGGTCCTCGCCGGGATCCTGCTCGAGCTCGTGCGTGCGCACCGCGCCGCGCGCGAGCCAGTGGTGGCAGCGGTTGTCGTGGAACGCCGGGTTCGCCTCGACCGAGCCGAGGTAGATCCACTCGCTCGCCGTGTGGCCGGTCTCCTCGCGCAGTTCGCGCTGCGCGGCGGCCAGCGAATCCTCGTCGCCGTCGATCACGCCGCCGGGGATCTCCGTCGTCACCTTGCCGACGCCGAAGCGGAACTGCCGCACGAGCACGAGCTCCTCGCGCGGCGTGAGCGCGACGACGTTGACCCAGTCGCGCGTCTCGAGCACGACGCGCTTCATCTCCTCGCCCGTGCGCGGATTGCGCAGGCGATCGAAGCGCGCGCGGCAGACCAGCAGATCGGGTCCGCGCTCGCTGCCGAGCTTCGGCCACGGCAGCGGACCGTCCTGTGCGCGGGAGTGCTCTTGCATGCGGGAAGTCTAGCTGCGTTCCGCTACGCTCTCGCCCCCTCGATGTCCGCCCCGACGAAGTCGCAGGCCGGTACGACGAAGTCGCACGGCGCACAGCCGGCCTTGCTCGCCGCGCAGGTGTGCTTCGGGCTGTTCCCCGTGTTCGGCAAGCTGGCGATGAGCGGCGTCGGTCCGCGCGCGCTGACCGCGCTGCGCATCGCGGTCGGCGCGCTCGTGCTGTGTGCGCTCGCGCTGTGGAAGCACCGCGCGGCCTTCGTCGCGGCGCGCGTCGAGTGGAAGCGGCTGCTCGCGTGCTCGCTGCTCGGCATCGTGCTGAACCAGGTGCTGTTCCTCGAGGGCGTCCAGCGCTCGAGCGCGATGCACGCCGGCCTGATCGTGTGCACGATTCCGGTGTTCACGTACGTGATCGCCGCGAGCTTCGCTCAGGAGCCCTGGTCGGCGCGGCGCGCATTCGGCATCGCCGTCGCGCTCGGCGGCTGCGTGTGGCTCGTGCTGGCGCGCGGCGTGCGCGGCACGACCGGCGCCGCCCCGCTCGCCGGCGACCTGCTGATGGTCGCGAACTGCCTGCTCTACTCGGGCTACCTCGTGCTGTCGCGGCCGCTGTTGCGCACGCTGCCGCCGCTCGTCGTGATCGCGTGGGCGTACCTGTTGTGCGTGCCGTGGGCGCCGTTCCTGTACGCGAGTGGGCCGCCCGACTACGCGGCGCTGGACGGCTTGGAGTGGGCTTCGCTCGCGTACGTGCTCGTGTTCGCGACGATCGTCGCGTACCTGCTGATCAGCTACGCGCTCGTGCGCGTGTCGGCGTCGACCGCGGCGATCTACAACTACCTGCAGCCGGTCGTCGCCGGCCTCGGCGCGTGGTGGCTGCTCGCCGAAACGCCGAGCGCCGCGGCCGGAGTGGCCGCGGCGCTCTTGTTCGCCGGGATCTGGCTGACTACGGCTGGTACGTCTCCGCGCCGCTGAGCCCGCCGCCGACGACGAGGATCGTGCCGTCGGCGAGCGGCTCGAGCACCGGCAAGAGGCGCGCGCCGGCGAGCGAGCCCGTCGCGCTGACGCTCGTGCCGTCGTAGCGATCCGCCGCGGTCAGCGGGTTGAACGCGAAGCCCGTCGGGTTCGACAGGTCGAGCGTCAACTGCACGCCGCCCGCGATGACCGCGCCGCCGCTCGGAAGCGCCGCCATGCCGGCCAGTGCGCGGCCGGTCGTCAGCGTGCCCGCGTTCGCGAAGCCGCCGAACAGGATGCTGCTCGTGTAGACCTGACAGTTGGTCACCGTGCCGACCTTGAGCTTCGTGAGGTCGCCCGTCGCGAGCGCCTCGGCGAAGTCGATCGTCGCGCCGCCGGCGATCAGCACCTTGCCGTTGGAGAGCTTGACTGCGCTGTGCGCGAGCACGCCGGTGCTCATGAACTTCGGCAGCCCGAACGTGTTCAAGAGCGCGCTGTACTCGTACGCGGTCGACGAAACCGTCGGGATGTTGATGATCGGGATCACCGACAAACCGCCGGCGACGAGCGCGCCGCCGTTGTTGAGCGCGGTCGACGTGTGCAGCGCGCGCGGCTCGAGCATGTTCGGGCCGGGGCTGAACGTGTTCGTCGTCGGGTCGAACAGCTCGCTCGACGCCTGCACGCCGCCGAGCAGCGCGAGGATGTCGGTGAAGTTGAACGCCGCGAAGCCGCCGGTAACGAGCACCTTGCCGTTGCCGAGCAGCGATGCGCCGTGGCCCGCGCGCGGCGCGCCCATCGCGAGCGTCGTCGTCGTGTCGGCGAGCGGGTCGTAGACCGCGGCCGCGCTGGACGGCGCGCCGTCGGTGCCGATGCCGCCGGTGAACAGGATGCGCCCGTCGGCGAGCGCGGTCGCCTGCGCGAGCAGGCCGACGCCGAAGGTCGCGCCGCCGAGCGTGAACTCCTCGGTGTTCGAGTCGTAGCGCTGCGCGACCGGGCCGGAGCCGCCGACCAGCAGCAGCGTGCCGTCGGCCGCCTTCGCGACCGCGCCGCCGGCGATCGGCAGGTCCGGCGCGTCGAGCGTCGCGCTGAACGTCCCGGGCGTCGACGGCGTCACGCGCACGAGGTTCGACGCGGCGTCGAACAGCGGACCCTGCAGCGCCTGGAACGAGAACGTCTGGCCGATCAGCGACGGATCGCTGTTCAGCGTGAAGCTCGTGCTCGCCTTGCCGAGGCCGTTCAGCACGCCGAAGAACCCGGGGAACGCGAACGACAGCGACAGGAAGTCGAGCGGGATCGCGAGCGTCGCGCCGGTCGGCAGCGGCGTCACCGCTTCACTCGGCGCGAAGATGACGATGTACAGCGCGCCGGCGTTGCCTTGCACGTTCAACGTCGTCGTGCCGGGCGCCGCGCCTCCGACTTTTGCGAGCGTCGGGGCTTGCGCGAGCGCGGGGACGGCGAGGAGGAGGGGGAGCAGTGCGGGAAGTTTCTTCATAGGGGTACGAGTTCGCATTCTCAGTCTAGCGCGGCGCCGCGGCGCGCGGCATGACGAGCTCACCCGTCGGACACACCGGCTCGATCCAGCGTTTCGCGGGTCGCGTCTGCCACTCGGTGCGCCAGCGCCGGTGCGCGTCGGTGTCGGGGAAGTGCTCGTCGGCGCGGTACGGGTACGCGCTCATGCCGTGGAACGGCAGCGGCTCGACGTACAGCGCGTCGACGGTGTTCGGGTCGCGGTCCTTCGCCCAGCCGTCGAGGAACACGAGGTAGTCGCGGCGCCAGCCGGGCTTGAGCGCGGGGAGCTGCGACGCATCGAAGCGCACGCGCAGCGCGTCGCCGGCGCCCATCACGACGAACTGGTCGTCGATCGCGGCGAGCAGCGGCTTCACCTCGCCGAGCTTCGTGTACATGCCCGGGTGCTGGTTCCAGCGCGGGTACGGCTCGAGCTCGCTCCACTCGAACCACTCGAGCATCTCGGCGTCGTGCACGCGCACGTTGCGGCTGAAGCCGCGCTCCCACAGCTCGGTCTCGAGCGCGTCGAGCGAGGTCGTCGCGAGCGGCGCGTCGTCCGCGTCGACCGCGATGCGGATCGAGTCCCAGTAAAGCCGCAGCGAGGTCGCGATGCGCAGCTTCGACGGGCGCGCGGCCAGGAGCTCGGTCAGATCGACGACCATCGTCTTGCGCTTGCCCGCGGGGAAGCCGAGCGGCGGGCCGACGGGTCTCCACGAGCCGTCCGGTTGCTCGAGCTCGAGCAGCGGCGGCACGAACGCGACGTCGCCGGTGCGCGCGCTCGCCATGTTGACGCTGGCGTCGGTCCAGTAGAACCAGCCGGTCGCGACGAGGCGCAGCTTCGCCGCCGCGGCGAGCTTCGCCGCGTCGAACTCGAGCTCGAGCCACCACGGCTCGGCGAGGCCCAGATACTGGCCCTCCTCGCGGCCGCGCAGCGAGCGGAACGGCTTCGCGTAGTCCTCGTCGTCGCGCGCGAGCGACGTGGTCCAGTCCGCGCCGTCGCTGCCGGTCGCGCGCAGCGGCGCGAGCGCGTCCCGCACCGTGTGCGTGTGCGCGTCGGGGAACGGCGGGAACGTGAAGCGCTCGTTCGGATGCACCTCGACGTCCGCCGGATGGTCGACGACGTCGAGCCGCACGCGGTCGAGGTACGTGACCTCGCGCAGCTCCTCGGTGAACTGCAGCTCGAGCACGCTGCGGCCGTCGTCGAGCGTCTTCGGCGCGAGGTCCTCGCCGCGCACGCGCACGTACTCGTCGTGGTCCGGCGGCACGAGCATGCCCGGCGCCATCGGCAGGCCGAGCGGCGTGATGCCGATCACGTCGGTGATGTAGACGTAGCGCTCGCCGTTCCACGTGTAGAGGAACGGGCACGAACCGCCGAGGCCCTCGGTCTGGTCGTACGCGCGCTCGGAGCCGGCGGGGTCGTCGAGCTCCTGCTGCAACACGCCGTTCGGCCAGCGCACGCGCAGCACGTCGAGCTTCGGCTGCTTGCCGATGCCGACGAGCTCGGGCTCGCCGCGCACGTAGATGCGCCGGTAGATGCGGCCCGCGCGCACCTCGGCGACCGCGCCGACCGCGCGGCGGTTGTCCTTGCGGCCGGCGAGCGCGATGCGCACGCCGCGGTTGCCGTTGCTCACGCCCTTCAACAGCTCGATGCCGGCCGCGGTCGAGCGCGCGAGATCCGGCACGCCGTCGTCGTCGAAATCGCCGCACGCGAGCGCGAGCGCTGTCGTGCCCGGCGGGCCGGTGAAGGCGAGCTCCGGTCGCTTGCCGAGGCCGAGTCGGCCCGCGTAGAGCACGCCGTCGGCCGGCGCGAGCACGTCGACGTGGCCGTCGAGGTCGACGTCGCACAGCACGCCGCTCGCGAGCGCGTCGCTCGCCGGAGCTTTCGAGTCGCAGGGCTCCTCGCGGAAGCCGCCGCCGGGGATCGCGACTAGCACGCGCGCGGGCGTGCCGGTGAGCCACAGATCCGGCCGCGCGTCGTCGTCGAGGTCGGCGACGATCGGCGCAGCGGTCGCCGGCGCGCCCTGCGGCTCGCCAGCCGGCTTGCGCGCGAACTTGCCGCCGCGCTCGTTGTCGTACAGGCGCCAACCGCCGACGCCTCCGAACAACAGGTCGACGTCCTGGTCGGTGTCGTAGTCCTCCGGAATGCACCACGCGACCGGGCCGAGATCGGCGAGCCCCGCTTCCTGCGTGACGTCGGTGAACGTGCCGAGCGGAATGTCGGCCGGCGGCGCGGGCGGCGCCGGCAGATTGCGTTGCTGCGCCTCTTCGGACTCGCGCTTGTGCTTCTTGTTGCGCGCCTCGACGAGCGCGCGGTCGACGCCGTCGTTGCGCCACATCCGCGCGCCGAACGCGCCGAGCACGAGCACGTCGACGTCGCCGTCGTGGTCCTCGTCGACGACGACGAAGCCGGTCGCGGGACCCGGCAGCGCGGGCAGCGCGAGCCCCGACTCCTCCCAGCGATCGAACGTGCCGAAGCGCACCGGGCGGTCGCCCGGCACCTTGTCCTCGAGCGCCTGCTCCTCCGGCGTGAACGGCGCCTCGACCTCGACGTGCAGCTTCACGCGCGCACCGTCGCTGACCAGGAAGTCGATGCGGCCGTTGCGGTCGAGGTCGAGGCTCGCGAGCGCGGTGACCGGCCCCGCGATCAGGCGCTGCGGCTTCCATTCGGGTCCGATCAGCGCGTGCACGCCGTCCGCGCCGTACGCGATCAGCGCGTCCGCACCGACCTCGTGCCGCCGCGTCTCCTCGCTCTCGCCGATCTCGAGCCACGTCTCGGCAGGCGAGAGGCGCACGAGCCGCGCGCCTGCGAGCGCCGCGATCGACTTCGGCGCCGCGAAGCTCGGCAGCCTCGGCGGATCGATCGCGCGCTGCGCGCGCGGCGCCGGCGCCGTCACGAGGCCGAGCGTGCCCTGCTCGAAGCCGGTCGCCGTCGCCATCTTGATGCCCGAGGCGACGAAATCGTCCTTCTCGGCCGCGAGCGTCCGGGCGGCGTCGTCCTCGCCGGCGCGGTACAGCTCCTGGCTGCGCTGGTGCAGCGCGCTGAGGTACCAACTGCCGCCGAACTCGACGCCGCGCTCGATCACTTCCAGGCGCAGCCGGCTCGCGCGCGCGAGATCGGCTTCGTCGGCGCGCGACTCCAGCATGTCCGCGAGCATCAGCGTGGCCGCGGGATCGTGCGGGGAGAGCTCGAGCACGCGTTCGAAGCTGCGCACGCCGAGGTCGAGCTGCTCCTGCAACTGGCGACACAGCCAACCGGTCGCGTAGTGGACGCGCACGTCGTCCGGAGCGAGCGCGCGCGCGCGTTCGAGGAACTGCGCGGCCGCGTCGGTGCCGAAGCGCGCGAGCTCGATCTGCGCGGCGCGGATCAGATCCTCGAGCGCCGGCTGCGGTCGATCGAGCAGCGGCTGCAGCGCCGCGAGCGCGGGCCCCTTCAAGTCCTTCGCCATCAGCGCCGCGCACTGCTCGCGCGCGACCAGCGCCTCGACGTCTTCGGCCGGCTCGGCGTCCCTCCCGCACGCCGCGGCGAGCCCGAGCAGACACAAGAGCACGGGAAGCGAGTTCCGCACGGAGGGCGCAGGCATCGCGGTATCCCACCACGCGGGCAACGGCCTTCCAAGGCTGCTAAGGTGAGCCGTTCCACCCAGCCGATCCCGTCCGAGCACGATGAGTCACGCTCCCGTTCCCGCCGCCGTTCCCAGCGGTCCTGTGCGCATCAGTGGCGTCCCGCTCGACGAGCGCACCGCGATCGTCGTCGGCGCCTCCAGCGGCATGGGCGCCGCGCTCGTCAAGCAGCTCGCGCGCGAGGGCTACCGCGTCGCCGCGCTCGCGCGCCGCAAGGCACAGCTCGACGCGCTCGCCGCCGCATGTGCGCCGTTGTGCGCCGCGAGCGGCGGCGCGGTGCTGCCGGTCGTCCACGACGCCGCGCACCTGCCGGCGGTGCCGACGCTGTTCGAGCGCGTCGTGCGCGAGCTCGGCGGCCTCGACCTGTTCGTCTACGCGGCCGGCGTGATGCCGAAGATCGGCAAGGAGCAGTACGACACCGCGATCGACCGCGAGATCCTCGCCGTCAACCTCGACGGCGCGATCGCGTGGGGCAACGAGTGCGCGAACTACATGCGCACGCGCCGCCGCGGCACGATCGTCGGGATCTCGTCGATCGCCGGCGACCGCGGCCGCAAGGGCAACCCGGTCTACTGCACGAGCAAGGCGGCGCTCAACACGTACCTCGAGGCGCTGCGCAATCGACTGAGCGAATCCGGGGTGCACGTCTGCACGATCAAGCCCGGCTACGTCGACACGGCGATGACGCAGGGGATGGACAAGCTGTTCTGGCTGATCTCGCCCGAGGAAGCGGCGCGCCAGATCCTCGCCGCCGCGCGCAACCGCGTGAACACGCGCTACGTGCCGCTGCGCTGGGCCGCGGTCGGCACGGTGCTGAAGCTCGTGCCGTCGTTCCTGTTCCGCCGCGCGAGCATCTGATGCCTCCGGCCGCGCTCCAGGGCAATCACCTCGCTCCGCCGCCGCCGCTGCGCGCGCGCCCCGCGCGCTCGTACGAGCGCGTCGAGGGCTGGGGCATGGCGGTCGGCGGCGACTCGACCGTGCTGCGGCCGACGAGCGTCGACGAGGTGCGCGCGTGCTTCGATCTGGCGCGGCGCGAGCGCGCCTCGCTCGGACTGCGCGGCACCGGCTGCTCGTACGGCGACGCGTCGTGCAACGAGCGCGGCCACGTGCTCGACCTGACGCGGATGAATCGGCTGATCGCGTTCGACGCCGCGACCGGAGTCGCCGAGGTCGAGGGCGGCTTCACGATCGAGCAGCTGTGGAAGCACGCGCTGCCGCTCGGCTACTGGCCGAAGGTCGTGTCGGGCACGATGTTCCCGACGCTCGCCGGCGCCGCGGCGATGAACATCCACGGCAAGAACAACTACGCGGTCGGCACGATCGGCGACGCGATCCGCGAGTTCGACCTCGTCGCGCCGGGCGGCGAGCTCTTCACGTGCTCGCGGACGCAGAACGCCGACCTGTTCCACGCGGCGATCGGCGGCTTCGGGATGCTCGGCGTGATCACGCGCGTCGTGATCGGCACGAAGCGGGTGCACTCCGGCGATCTCGAGGTGCGCGCGTTCGCCAATCGCAACCTGCGCGAGATGATGCAGTACTTCGAGGCGCACAAGGCGACCTCGGACTATCTCGTCGGCTGGATCGACTGCTTCGGCGGGGGCGAGGAACTGGGCCGCGGGCTCGTGCACGACGCGCGGTACCTCGACGAGGGCGAGGACGACCACCCGGAACGGACGCTCGCGCTCGCGCACCAGCAGCTGCCCGCGTCGATCCTCGGCTTCCCGAAATCCGAGGTGTGGAAGATCCTGCGCTACTTCTCGAACGACGTCGGGATCCGCGCGATCAACACCGCGAAGTATTGGTCCGGCCGCCTCGAGTCGATGGGGGAGCCGCACCGCCAGTCGCACGCCGCGTTCGCGTTCCTGCTCGACTACGTGCCGGGCTGGAAGCTCGCGTACGGCCCGGGCGGATTGATCCAGTACCAGTCGTTCCTGCCCAACGCGACCGCGCACGACGCGTACGTCGAGCTCATGCGTTGGAACCAGCGCCGCGGATTCGTGCCGTACCTCGGCGTGTTCAAGCGCCACCGGCCCGATCCGTTCTGGCTGACGCACGCGGTCGACGGCTGGAGCTTCGCGATGGACTTCAAGGTCGTGCCGGCGCGGCGCGCCGAGCTGTGGAAGCACTGCGCGGAGCTGACCGAGATCGTGCTCGGCGCCGGCGGCAAGTTCTACTTCGCGAAGGACCTCGTGATCGCGCCGCGCGACGTGCAGCGGATGTTCCCGGCCGAGCGCCTCGACGCGTTCGTCGCGCTCAAGCGGCGCCTCGACCCGGACGGCTTGCTTCAAACGGATTTGTGGCGCAGGGTGTTCCAGCCGTGGTGCTGACCGCACTCCTCGCCTGCGTCGCGCTGTGCGCGCAAGAGCCCGCGCCGGCCTCGCAGCCGGCGACGCGCCCCGCCGCGTTCGCGTTCGCGTGGCCGGTGGGCTCGCGCGGGCGCGTGAAGGAGGCGCAGAGCAAGGACGGCGTCGACCTCGCGATGTCGTCGGAGCTCGTGCTGTCGGCGCGCGCTCCGTCGGCGCCGGCCGCGGGCGCGGACGCGGCGGGCGAGCTGTTGCTCGAGCGCGGCGATCCGCGCATCGAGAGCTACCGCGGGTACAGCGCGTCGCACCCGTTCGTGCAGAAGCTGATCCTCAAGCTCGACGAGGCCTCGCCGGTGCAGCCGGCGCTCGTGCTCGGGCCCGACGGTGCGCTGCGCGGGCTCGCGAACTACGACGCGATCCTCGACGATCTCGTGCAGCGCCAGGCCGCGGCCGGGCTGACGAAGGAAGAGCAGCGCGTGGCGCGCGAGCGGCTGTCGAGCGAGGCCGAGCGTGCGCGCGCCGAGCGGCAGATGCGCGAGCAGTGGGACGCGTGGGTCGCGCACTGGATCGGCGTGCCGCTCGAAGCGGGCTGGACCGAGACGCGCGAGCTCTCGTTCGAGCTGCCGTCGGGCAAGCGCGCGCGCACCGGCTCGGTCGAGCGCCGCGTGCGCGGTCTCGAAGAGCGCGCGGGCGCCTCGTGCTGGCACTTGTCGCGCTTCGAGCAGCGCTCGGGGCCGTGGTTCTTCAAGCACGTCGGCGGGCAGCTGCCGCAGTGGATGCCGGGCCTCGAGCTGTCGAAGGTGCGCGCGTGCACGCTGTTCGATCAGGTCGATGCGTGGATCGACGTGCAGACACTGCGCCCGCTCGAGGTCACGCGCCGGCACGCGCTGCGCGTCGAGCTCGCCGCCGACGATCCGGCCGCGCCGAGCACGGTGCAGAAGAGCGAGAACACGTCGACGTGGACCTTCGAGTGGTCCGCGCCGGCGAAGTAGTCGCGCGTTCGCCGCGCACGCCGCGCGAGCGCCGCACGCCGCGCGAGCGCTAGTACAGCGCGAGCTCGATCCGGTTGCTGGTCAGGATCTGCGCGCCCGACAGACCGCCCGACTGCGCCCACACGCGCAGCCCCGACAGCGCCGGATCCGCGGGCACCGCGACCGACTTCGTCGACGGCGCGACGCCCGCGCCGAGGAACACCGCGGGCCCGAGCTGGATCAGGATCCAGTTGCCCGGGTCGAGCTGGAGTTGCGCCGTCGCGGGGGAGAGGAACGCCGCGACGGGCAGCGGCGAGGTCGCGTGCGTCGTCAGTTGCACCGTCGTGCCGAGCTGCGCCGGCGCGCTCGCGAGCAGCAGCAGGGTCGTGCGCTCGTCCCAGCCGACGTCGACGAGCGCGATGCCGTTGCCGTTGCCGTCGAGCGGACGCCAGTCGCCTTCGAAGTCCTTCAAAGGCTCGGGCGGCTCGGCGTT
>SCVU01000532.1 GCA_004296785.1 Planctomycetota bacterium | reverse complement strand
CCGACGATCGCAAGATCGGCCTGTCGTTCGTGCACGCCGACTTCGCGGAGAACGAGAAGATCGCGGCGCAGGCGGCCGCGTCCGCGGCAGCCGCCGCGGGCACGCCCGCCCCGGCCGAGAAGCCGGCCGCCGAGAAGCCGGCCGACAAGGCCTAGTCGGCGCGCGCAGGCGCGTTCGCCATGCACGGCCCCGTTCGGCAGACGCCGGACGGGGCCGTGTTCGCAACCGAGCCGGCTCGCAACCAGGTCCCGCTCGCAACCAAGGCCAGCGCGCGGGATAGCATGCGCACGATGCGCCGGCGCACGCCGACCCTGCTGCTCTGCCTCGCACTCGCCTGCGGCTGCGCGACGGCCCCGACGGCGCCCGCCGCGCCGCCGCCGGTCGCGCACGAGGCGTTCGGCTACGACGCCGCGGGGGTGCCGTGGGCGCTGCGGCCGACGGTCGACGAGCTCGCGGCCGCGATGAAGTCGCGCGACGACGCGCTGGCCGAGCGCCTGATCGAGCGGCTGCGCGCGCAGCTGCCGCCGGACGCGCTGTCGGAGCGGCTCGAGGCGTGGTCGCGCGTGCTCGAGGGCCGCGTGCTGTCGCGCGAGCTCGAGCTGCGCCTGGAATGCCGGCGCGTCGAGGTCGCGGCGGGCAAGCCCGAGCGCCGCGCGCTCGTGCTGTGCATCGCCAATCCGCACGCGGCCCCGATCACGCTCGACTGCGCGCCGCCGCGCCTCGTGCGCACGAGCACCTGGATCGACGAGCGCGGCGAGCTCGCGCGCAACCAGGATGTCTCGACGCTGCACGCGTTCGAACGCCTCGAGATCCCGGCCGCGCTGCCGAGCGAGGTCGAGCTCGCGCAGTTCGAGCCGCGCACCGGACCCGCGCTCGCGGTGCGCGAGCGCTTCGAGCTCGCGTGGACCGCCGGCGTGCTGAGTCGCGCGGGCCGCGCGATGCCGTTCGACCGCGAAACGCGCTGCGCGTGCGACTACGTCGGGCTGGCGGGCAAGCTGCCGACGGGCGCGGTCGAGCCGGCCGAGCTCGTGCGCTACGCGCGCACGGAGGTCGTGCTGACGCCCGCGCTGGTCGAGCGCGCGGTGCGGATCGCGCCCGCGCGCTACGACGAGGCGCTGGACGCGCTGGCCGCGGCGCGCGTGGAATTCTCGAGCGCGCGGCTCGTCGAGCTCGCGCCGGCGCTGCGCTGGCTCGCGCGCGATCCGGGCCTCGGCGCGGACGCCGAGGGCTGGCAGGAGTGGCTGCGCGCACGGCACAATCGCGCCGCCGCGCGCGACGCCTCGCCGCTCGACCTGCCATGACCAGCTCCGCCACCGGGCTCGTGCCCGACCTCGCCGCGCACGTCGCGGCCTTCCGCCGCGGCGCCGTCGACGTGGTCGAGTCGCGCGAGCTCGAGGCGCGCCTTGCCAAGGCGCTGGCCGCGAACAAGCCGCTGCGCATCAAGTTCGGCATGGACCCGTCGTCGCCGGACCTGCATCTCGGGCATGCGATCCCGCTGCTCAAGCTGCGCGATCTGCAGCGCCTCGGGCACACGATCGTGCTGATCGTCGGCGATTCCACCGCGATGGTCGGCGACCCGTCGGGGCGCAACAAGCTGCGGCCGGTGCTGACGCGCGAGGAGGTCGAGCGCAATCTCGTGACCTACACCGATCAGGCCGCGAAACTGCTCGACATGTCGCGCACCGAGGTGCGGCGCAACTCGGAGTGGTTCGATCGGATGCGCTTCGAGGAAGTCCTGCGCCTGTGCGCGCGGATGACGGTCGCGCGGATGCTCGAGCGCGACATGTTCCAGAAGCGGATCGCGGACAACGAGCCGATCGGCGTGCACGAGTTCCTGTACCCGCTGATGCAGGGCTGGGACAGCGTGATGATCCGCTGCGACGTCGAGTTCGGCGGCACGGATCAGCTCTTCAACCTGCACGCGGGGCGCTTGCTGCAGGAGCAGGAGAGCCAGGTCCCGCAGATCCTCGTCACGACGCCGCTGATCAACGGGCTCGACGGCCGCAAGATGTCGAAGAGCTACGGCAACGCGGTCGCGCTGACCGATCCGGCGCGCGAGATGTACGGCAAGGTGATGAGCCTCACCGACGACGCGATGCCGACGTGGTTCGAGCTGCTGACGCGACTCGATTCGGCGGAGATCGCGGCGCTGCTCGCCGGTCACCCGCGCGCGGCGAAGGCGCGGCTGGCGCGCGAGATCACGACGACGTTCCACGGCGACGCCGAGGCCGCCGCGGCCGCCGATGCGTTCGACCGGCAGTTCGCCAAAGGCGAGTTGCCGGCGGACATCCCCGAACTGCGCTACGGCAAGGACTGGCCGGCCGACGGCGTGCCGCTCGCGTCGCTGTTGCGCGATCTCGGGCTCGAGAAGAGCTCGTCGGACGCGCGGCGCTCGATCGAGCAGGGCGGGGTCAAGCTCGACGGCACGGTGGTCAAGGACACGAACCACCGCGTGCTCGCGCCGAGCCAGCCGCTGCTCGTGCAGATCGGCAAGCGCCGATTCGCGCGCGTCGTGCGGTAGCCGATTGAATGCGAGCGCGGGGCTTCCTGCGCCTAGGGGCCCCATAGCGGCGCCATCTCGCGCCGCAACTCGTCGACTCGTTGGATCGCCGACTCACCGCGCAGCTGGAACACGAGCGCGTCGCCCTCAAACGCGTGGTCGAGATGCACGCGACAAAGCACTCGCTCGGCGGAGTAGATGACGATGTCGCGTCCCACGAGCGCCTTCGACCATGCGTGGCACGCGTCGCGGTCCTCTGTGGCGAGCTTGGTCGCCAGCCAGCTTGTGCCGCCTCGCTCGATACGCTCAAGACTCGTGACGCCGAAGTTCTGCGCAGAGTCGAGCCCGATGCGCAGCTCGCCGTCGCGGATGCTCTGCTGTGCTGGGGCCCCGGTGGTGGGCGCAACGGCCGCGAAGCCCAGCCCGAGCGTGTGTTCCGCCTCGGGCATCTCACGGAACGGCGCGCCGAGGCTCTCCGCGATGGATTTCCATTCGGCCTCGCTGATCTCGTGGTTCTCGATGATGCCCCGGCCCGGCAGCGGAACGTTGAGCCGCGGCGCCGTCAGCACGCGTTTTCCGACGACGATCGCCATGCGCTTGTCGACGTTCGCCGCGGTCCATGAGTGGAATTCCACTGCCGCCTCTGGCTGCAGATCGAAACCGAGCGCCGGCCAACCAAGCGCGTCATTCGTCAGCGTCAGCTCGGCGAGCGCGAACGTCCGTGTCGGACCGACTCGAAGCGTCTCCGTTCCGCTCGTGACCGTATCTGCTTCCGCGTAGCCGTCGTCGTCGGGAGCGAGCACCATCCGGAAACTCAGCGCACTCGTCGGCAACGGCGCCTTCGCCGGAGCGCGCGAGCACGCGGTCGACCACGCAAGCGAGCAGCACAGCACGAGTGCCAGGCGGATCATGCCAGTACCGAGTCGTTGCATGACGAATTCCCTTTCCGTGTTGAGCGCCGACGCGCCAAGACTAGCACGGTGGCTGCGGACCTGAGTCGCCGCACCGAATCGGGAGCGCCTATTGGAGCCGCACGAGGAACGGCACTTCGTAGCGCGGGAACTGCGCGTCGTCGAGCTCGATGACGGCCGTGCCCGCGAGCTGCTGCGGCGCGAAATCCGGCGGCGCGACGAGCTCGAGCCGCCACTGCGCGGAGCGCCCGCCGTCGTCGGGATCCACCGGCGTCGCGTGCAACTCGAGCTCGCCGTGCGTCGCGATCCCGCCGGGCAGCACGAGCTTCGTCCCCGTCACGCGCAGCCGCTGGCCGGCGAGCAGCGACGAGAGCACCGACTCGCCGCTCCCGCCGTTCGCGCGCGTCCCGACCGCGACGAGCTGCACCGGGAACACGTCGAGATCGCCGATGCCCTGGCCCGCGAAGCGGATCGTGTACGCGAGCCCCGGCACCCACTCGATGTTCGGATTGTCGAGCACGCGCTGACCCGGGGGCGGCAGCTCCTTCGGCTTGCGCGTCCGCACTTCGATCGCGCCGCGCAGCGGACCGGCGGCGACCGGCGGCTGCGCGATCAGCGTCAGCGTCCACACGTCGCGGCCGAGCACGTCGCGTCGTTCGAGCGTGGCCTCGAAGCCCGCGGGCACCGGCCCGATTTCGAGCGGCACCGTGCCGGTCGGACCGACCGGCACGAGATCGACCTTCGCCTGCGCGCCGACGCTCGCCGGCACGCGGCCGAGCTCGAGGCCTTCGGGATTCAGCTGCAGTGGCGAGTCGGCGACGATGTGCGCCTCGAGCGTGACGTACGGTCGATTCGCCGAGCTCGTGATGAGTTGGATCATCACGAACTTGTCTGCGTTCTTCACCCTGACTTCTCGCGTGTCCATCTGCACGACGAGCTGGATCTTGGCCTGCGCCGGGATCTCGAGCAGATCCGGCGCGACGCTCGGCGTCTCGACGACGGCGCCGTTCGCGTCGAGCAACTGCGCGCGCACCGTCGTGCAACTGCAGGACGGCGACAGCTTGTGCAGCCGGATCGCGACCTCGTCGGTGTTCTGCAGCGTCCACGTGTGCTCGGCGACCTCGCCGAGCGGCACGAGCCCGAAGTCGTGGAACTCCGCGCGCTGCCGATACTCGATCGGCGCGCCTTCGATCTCGAACTCCGCCTCCGGCGGGTGCGGCCGGCCCTTCGCGTCGAGCGGCAGCAGGCCGGAGCGCAGCGCGCCCGCGACCGGCGCGGGATCCTCCGCGGCCGGTTTGGAAGCCGGCACAGGCGCCGCGCGCGAGCAAGCGGCGGCGAATGCGAGTGCGACGAGCGCGAGGCGGCGGATGAGCGACTCCAGGTTCACGGCGGAACGAACGATAGGGGATCGTACAATGCGCTTCCTAGGCGGGGACACGCCCGCGGGTTGCGCATCCGCCGATGGTCATCCGATTCCGCCTGCTCCCGTTCGCGCTCGCCTGCGTCGCCGCAGGGGTGTGCTTCGCGCTCGTGCTGCGGATGCGCGGCGGCGCGCCGGAGCCGGCCGAGCGCTCGGCGTTCGCGCCGACCTCGACGCGCGAGCAGTGGGCCGAACTGGCCGGCAACACCGCGTTGCCGCCCGCGCTGGCGGGGCCGAAGCGCTACCTCGACGAGCGCTGGGGCCACATGGAGGAGCGCGCGCTCGCGCTGCCGGCCGTCGAGAAGGACGGCGAGCCGTACTTCATCCTGCCCGAGCCGGTGCGCGGCGAGAACGCCGCGGGCGAGCCCGTCTACGCGATCGGTTTCGCGAAGGCGCGGCGCTTCGGCGGGCCGGTGTTCCGCACGGCGGCCGAGAGCGGCGCGCAGGGCGGAGCGCTGATGCGCGCGCCGGGCGCGGCGCAGCCCGAATCCGAGCGCAAGTAGCGCGCGCGGCGAGCTCGCGCGGCCCGCGTGGTTGATCGGCGTCGGACGGGCTCCGACAATGCCGCGCCATGCAATCCCAACGCACCGATCAGGCGCTGTGGTCCGCCGTCGAGAACGAACGCGCCCGCCAAGAGGGTCAGCTCGAGCTGATCGCCTCGGAGAATCACACGTCGCGCGAGGTGATCGACGCGATGGGGACGGTGCTGACGAACAAGTACGCCGAGGGCTATCCCGGCAAGCGCTACTACGGCGGCTGCGAGCACGTCGACGTCGTCGAGGACCTCGCGATCGCGCGCGCGAAGCAGCTGTTCGGCGCCGAGGCCGCCAACGTGCAGGCGCACAGCGGCACGCAGGCGAACATCGCGGCACTGATGGCGCTGTTGCAGCCGCGCGACAAGATCCTCGCGATGTCGCTCGACCACGGCGGCCACCTGTCGCACGGGCACCCGAAGAACTTCTCGGGGTTGTTCTACGAGATCCACTCGTACGGAGTGGAGAAGCAGGGCGAGCGCGTCGACATGAACCGCGTGCGCGAGCAGGCGCTCGCCGTGCGGCCGAAGGTGATCATGGCGGGTGCGTCGGCGTACTCGCGGACGCTCGATTTCAAGGCGTTCGGCGAGATCGCGAAGGAGGCGGGAGCGCTGTTGCTGGTCGATCAGGCGCACATCGCCGGACTCGTCGCGGCCGGATGTCACCCGAGCCCGGTGCCGCACGCGGACGTCGTGACGATGACGACGCACAAGACGCTGCGCGGGCCGAGGGGTGGGTTGATCGTGAGCCGCGAGGCGCACGCGAAGGCGTTGAACAGCGCGGTGTTCCCGGGCGGGCAGGGCGGGCCGTTCATGCACATCATCGCGGCGAAGGCGGTGGCGCTGAGAGAGGCGCTGCAGCCGGAGTTCAAGGTGTACGGGAAGAAGGTCGTCGAGAACGCGAAGGCGTTGGCGGAGACGCTGATGGGGAGAGGGATTCGGTTGGTGTCGGGCGGGACCGACAATCACTTGATGTTGGTGGATGTGTCGACGGTTGGGTTGACGGGGTCGCAGGCGGAGAAGGCGCTGCACGCGGTCGATCTGACGTGCAACAAGAACTTGATCCCGTATGACCAGCAGCCGCCGATGAAGGCGAGCGGGGTGAGGTTGGGGACGCCGGCGATTACGACAAGGGGATTGGGGGTGGGTGAGATGAAGTTGCTTGGGGAGTGGATTGCGGCGGTGTTGAAGGCGCCGACGGATGAGGGGTTGCTGAAGAGGGTGAAGGGCGAGGTTGGGGAGATGTGTCGGAAGTTTCCGATTTACGGGTAGGGGGGAATTACAGGGGTGCGCGCTGCGCGCGCACTGAGGCGCGCGAGGACGCGCGCCTGACTCCGCGTCCGATCGGGCGCGCAGACGCGCCCGATCGGACGCGGAGTTCAAGTTCGGAGCGCGGAGAGATCGAAGAGGGCGTTGGGGGAGAACACGCCGGTCGAGGGGGAGATGGAGAGGCAGCTGTGAGCGAATTGGCGACGAAGGAGGCCGTTGTCTGCGGTCATGTCGTGGCCGGCGCGGGCATTCGGCATGCGTGTCGGGCGCGGGCGTTCGGCGCGAACGACAGCGGCTGGCAGTTCTTCTGCGGAGGGCCGGACGAGGATCCGTTCGCGGCTCGCATGCGCTCGATCGAGGACGTGCTCGCGCTCGAGCCGTCGCTGGCGCCGCTCCTCGAACACGTCGAAGGCACGGAGCTTCTGCGAGCGGAACTCACCGCTCCATGGACCGTGCGGCGTTCACCCTCCGTCGCCGCTCTCTAGACCGGCGTGTTCCATCTCAACGCGCTCCACGTCTTCAACGCGCGTTCGCAACTAACTCAGCACGGCGAGGGGGCGCGTCTTCGCGCCCCCTCGCCGTGCTGAGTCAGGCGCGCGTCCTCGCGCGCCTCAGTGCGCGCGCAGCGCGCACCTTAGATGGCTCCTACATCCCCGGCACCTTCGCCGCCGCCTTGTAGATCCAATCCGTCACCAGATACGCGATCACCAGCGATCCCGCGATCACCGCCGTCGCCTGGTGCTGCCCCAACATGTACGTCATGTGCACGCTGATCATCAGCAACAAGAGCGGCATCGACATGAACGTGTTGTGCTTCGACCGCAACCCCGCCATGCCGACCCACGCCGCGTCCGGCGCCGTTCCGCCCTTGATCGCGCCGATGATCCGCTTCTGATTCGGCCAGATCCGCATCCACACGTTCGCGGCCATCATCGTGCCGAACAACGCACCGACGTGGATGAACGTCGCGCGGTCGCTGGCCTTCATCCAGTACTGCAGGAACGCCGCATAACCGAGCGCGACGACATACCAGACCCACAGTCCGGCCATCGGGCTCTTCGACAGCGACTTGGCGATGAGGTCGTAGACGGGGAAGAGCAACACGACGAGCGCGAGCGCGATCAGGCTCTTGACCGTCGACTGTCCCGAGAGTCCGTCGGCTCCGGCGCCCCAGAAGTTCGCGTTCAGCGTGCCGGGCTTCGCGTGGTAGTACAGCAGTCCGACCAGCAGCAACCCGCTGATCCACGTGTACGCGGCGCCCCAGCGGAAGAAGAACAGCGCGCGCGGCCGCAGCTCGGGCACGACGATCTTCTTCGTCGGCCCGTCGAGCTTGCCTTCGAAGGGCCCGTTGACCCAGTTGAAGAAGTACAGGAGCCCGATCCACAGCACGCCGGCGACGACGTGGATCCAGCGCAGCAGCAGCTGGATCGCGCCGTCCTGCATCGTGCCGAGGACGCCCGGCTCGGAGCTGGTCTGGATGGCGTGGGGGATCAGGGCATCGGCGATCATGCGGAGGGCTCCGGAGGGGAAAGGGGGCAAAGGTCGCCTGTGCGACGACCCGGACGATGGCAAAGCCCACCGCGCGAGTCAACGCGCGGCGCGGGTGCGCGCGACGGGCTCGCTCAGGGCTTGAAGACGAACTCGATGTCCTGATCGCCCGTGCCGGTCAGCGTGACCTTCTTGGTCTGCTTGGAGTACTTCTCGTGCCACGCCTCGATC
>SCVU01000531.1 GCA_004296785.1 Planctomycetota bacterium | reverse complement strand
CTCGTCGTCGTCGACCCACTCCCACTCGGCGTACGACAGGTCGGTCGGCCGCACGATCGACTGGTTCTTCTGGCGCTTGACGCGCACGCCGAGCTCGTAGCGATCGTCGCCGAGCGGCTTGTAGCGGACGATCGCCTGCTGCCGGTAGCCCTCGCCCTTGCGCGTGCCGAGGTGGTTCTGCCACAGCGTCTCGATCGACAGGTCCTGCTCGAGGCCGCGCGCGCCCGGGTAGCCCTGCTTCGAGAGCGCGAGGCGCGTGATCTCGTCGAGGATGCGCTCGGAGCGGCACGTGATCTCCTTGTGGACGATCACGGGATCCGGCTCGTCGCCGCTGACGTGGCCCGGCTTGCGCGACGAGTTGCACGCGGCGAGCGCGAGCAGGCCGAGCAGCGCGGCGAGGAGGAGCGGGAGCGACGCGAGCGCGGAACGCGGCGGGGATGATTCGGCGGACATCAGGCCGAAGAGGATAGCGCGGCGCTACTCGAGCTGGATCGTCAGCACGTCGGCCAGCGCGCCGTAGCAATTGTGCTCGACCCGCGCGCGGCCGGCGGCGCCCGCATCGACCTCGAGCTCGTACAGGCCGCACTCGAAGCTCAGCGCGCGCTCCCACGCGCCGGCCGCGCGGGGGAACTCGTGCGTCGTCCACGGCCGCTCGACCTCGGCGTTGCCGATCCAGGTCGGCTTCATGCGCACGGCGAGCACGTCGGTCGGCGTCGCACCGGGCTTCGGCAGCACGCGCACGCGCTGCTCGCGCCGCGACTGCAGCGCGACATCGAGCAGCGTCTCGCGCCCGGCGACGACGTCGAACTCGTGCCGCTGGTGCGGGAAGTCGCCGCGCATGTACAGCTCGAAGACGTAGTGGCCGGCGAGCAAGTTCATGCGCTCGGGCACGGTGCCGTGGATGCCCGCGACGTGCATCGGCTTCTCGCCCTCGCGCAGCCGCGCGACGAACCCGTTGTCGAACGCGCTCGTGAACGGCGCGCCGTCTGCGGTCACGACGAAGTGCACGCTGCCCGGCTCCGGCAGCACGAGCTCGCCGAGGTCGAGCACCTCGCCCGGACCGAGCTCGAAGTGCGCGGGCGTGATCGAATCCATCATCACGTCGCGCATGCGGCAGTGAATCGCGTAGTGGCCGGCCGGCAGATTCGCCGCGCGCGACACGCCGGTGTCGGCGTCCTGCACGAGCAGGCGTGCGCCGAGCCCGTGGATCGGCGCGCCGTCGCCGTGCGCGACGGCGACGTCGGCGTACGAGCACGCGACCGCACTCCGATCCGCGCGCACGAACCGCACGCGAACCTCGCCGACCGCGTCCCACGTCGGCGGAATCTCGATCTCGATCGGCTGCGCGTCGACCGGCACGTCACGGCGCACGACCACCGGTGGACGCGCCTCTGAACTCCGCGGCGCGTCGACGCCGATCGTCACCCGCTCCCGGTCCTGCGCGTCGAACTCGAACTCGCCGCTCGCCTGCACGCGCACGCCGGGCAGCCGCACGCCCTGCACGCCGCCGAACGCGATCGACCACTTGCTGAAGTCCGCGACGCCTCCGCCGACGAGTCGGCCCTTGACGATCCGCGACGTCGGCGCGGGCAGCACCGGATCCCAGCGCGACTCGCCGCCGGCGACGAGTTCGACCTTGTGTTTCACGCGCTGCGGCTTGTCCGGCACGGTCACCGCGAACTCGCGCACGCCGGCCGGCATGCCCGTCAGCGTGAAAGACCCATCGGCGCTCGTCCCGACGCTCGCGTTCCAATCGGCGACGGAGTCAGCGAGTTGCACCGACGCACGCGCGACGGGCCGTCCGTCCGAGTACGTCACGCGCCCGACGAGCCGCGCCTCGCGCTCGAGAAGCAGCTCGACCCGCACCACTTCCGCGCATACGTCGATCTCCGCCTTCGCCAGACCGCACCCTTGCGCGCGCGCGCGCACGCCGATCGGCCCGCGCGGCACCGAATCGAGGCGAAAGCGACCCGCGGCATCCGTCAGCACGCAGCGACCGGGCGGCGTGGCGCCGAACCCTCCGTCCGGGGCTTGCGTCGGCGTGACGTACGGCGATCCGACGCGCACGACGATCCCCGCCGCCGGACCGCCGTCGCACGAAGTCACGATCCCCTCGACCGTTCCCGCTTCGGCCGGCAGCACGTAGCGCTTGAACTCCGTGTCCGTCGGCGGCACGAGCGAGCGCGCGACCGACGGCGCGTAGCCGGGTGCGCTCGCGTAGATCATCGAATCACTGTCGGCGCCGACCTCGAAACGACCGTCGGGTCCGGCGTGCGCGACGACCGGCGTGACGACGTGGCTCGCGGCGCTCGAAACCGCGAGGATCTCCGCGCCGGGGACCGGTCGGTCGAGCCAGTCGACGACGATGCCGCGCGCGGTCCAGTCGCGCGGAGCCGTCGCGGGAGCGGCCGCGACCGCGGGCGTCGCGACCGCGACCTCGTTCGGCGCGGTAGCGAGCTCGGCGCGCTCCCCGCTCGCGGCGCTCGCCGGTTTCGGCTCGAGCGCTGCGTCCGCGGCGGCGACCGCCGGCGGCGCCGCGATGTGCGCCAAATCATCCGGCGCGCGCAGCGCCCACCACGCCAGCGCGGCGATCGCGATCGCCGCCGCCCCCGCCCACTTCATCGACACGGCCATCACTCCACCTCCGATTGCCACTCCCGCGGCTGTACCTGCTCCGACACTCGCCGGCGCGTCCGCCGCCGTCGTCGTGCTCGTCGTGCTCGTCGCGCTCGCACCGCGTTCGAGCCCGATGCAGAGCGCGAGCGCGTGCATCCACTCGTCGCGCGGCCGCCGCCGATCGAGGCGCTCGCGCAGGTTCGCGAGGCCGCGACGCGCGTGCGAACGCAGCGTGTTCTCGTTCATCCCGAGCGCGGCGGCCGCGTCCCGCGGCGTGCGGCCTTCGAGATAGAGCGCATGCAGCACACGCCGCTCGGCCGGCGCGAGCGCCGCGAGCTCGGTGAGCAACTGCTGCAGCAACTCCGCGTGCTCGAGCGATCGATCGGGGCCGTCGAGCGCCTCGGGTCGCGCGACCGCGCGCTCACGGGCGCTGCGCGCATCCGTCCGAAGCGCGCGCCGCGTCGCGAGCCGCTCGAGCACGCGCCGCATCCACGCGCGCGGCTCGCGCGGCGGCTGCGCGAGCTCGTGCGCCGCGAGCCAGCCCTCCTGCAGCAGATCGTCCGCATCCGCATCGCGCCGGACGAGCGCGCGCGCGAGCCGGCGCAGCGCGTCGGCCTCGCGCTCGAACCACGCGGCATCGGGAAAGGCGGCGGACTCGTTGCTCATCGGCGTCGCAGCCCTGGAGGCCGCCGACTCCCGATTCTGTGCAACTTTCCGGCGCGCGGCGGCCCGCCGCCGCCGCTACTTCTGCTGCTGCCGCTCTTCGAGCGTCTTCTGCGTCCGCTCGCGCAAGTGGATCCGCACCGGGATCTCGTCGAAGCCGAACGCCTCGCGCAGCCGGTTCTCGAGGTAGCGCAGGTAGTCCTTGCTCATGAAGCGCCGCTCGTTGACGAACAGCACGAACGTCGGCGGCGTCTCCTCCGCCTGCGTCGCGTAGAAGATCCGCACGCGATCGCCGTCCTTGCTCGGCGAGCGCGCTTCGAGCGCCTTCTTCAGCACGCGGTTGAGCTCGCCCGTCCCGACGCGCTTGCGCGTCTGTTCGAGCAGCTCGTGCGCGAGCTCGATCAGCTCGTCGACCTGCCACTTGTCCTTCGCCGACAGACACACGAGCGGCGCGAACGACAGTCCCGGGATCTGATCGTCGAGGTAGCGGCGGAACGCGTGCGGGTCCGCCTCCTTCGCGAGGTCCCACTTGTTCACGCCGAGGATCACCGGCTTGTAGTGGTCGGTGCAGTAGCGCGCGAGCTTCTTCTCGATCTGCGACAGCTTCTCCGTCGCGTCGATCAGCAGCACGACGACGTCGGCGTTGCGCATCGCCTGGTGGCTGCGCGCGTCCGAGTAGAAATCGATCGAGTCCTCGAAGCTCTTCGCGCGCCGCACGCCGGCCGTGTCGACGACGACGAGCGTGCGCCCGTCCTTCTCGAGGATCACGTCGACCGCGTCGCGCGTCGTGCCGGGGATCGAGGAGACGATCACGCGCTCTTCTTCGGCCCACGCGTTGATCAGCGTCGACTTGCCGGCGTTGCGCCGGCCGACGACCGCGAGGC
>SCVU01000530.1 GCA_004296785.1 Planctomycetota bacterium | reverse complement strand
GGTCGCGTCGCAGATCGCGCGCGGCCGCGCGCGCAGCTCGTCGTTGCGATCGCCGCGGCGGATCTGCGCGAACGGCACGCCGGCGCCGAGCGGGTCGCGCACGCGGCCGCTGACTCGGGTCGCATCCGCGGTCGGCGTCGCGGCGGTCGGCGGCGCGTCGGCCGCGGCGAGCGCGCGTTCGCGAAGCGGCGCGCGCGCGGCGGGCGCGGCCAGCTCGTCCGCGGCGACCGCGGCGACGGCGCCCGTCGCGCTTGCCGCGGCCGGCTCGGTGGCCGCGCGCTCGGGCCACCACAGCCACGCGAGGACGAGCAGCGCGGCGCCGCCGACTCCGGTCGCGATCCAGGTCAGCGCGCTCGCGCTGCTCGCGCTACTCGCGCTGCGCGCACCGCCGCGCGGCAGCGCGAGCAACAGCGCGCACCAGCTCTCGCGCGCGCCGTGGTTGCGATCGAGCTTCTGGCGCAGCTTCTCGAGCGCGCGGCGGTGGCGCGTGCGCACGGTCGCCGCGGGCACGCCGAGCGCGCGCGCGACCTCCTCGGCGCTCATGTCGTGGAAGTACAGGAGCAGCAGCGGTCGCGCGTAGATCTCGTCGAGCTCGCGGATCGCCTGCATCACGTCGGCGAGGACTTCGCGCTGCGCGAGCAACTCGGCCGAGGACGGCAGCGCTTCGGGGCGAGCGTTCTCGCGCTCGCGCCGCGTGCGCCGCTCGCGATCGCGCCAGCGCCGCGCCGCGATGCGCTTGAGCGTGCCCGCGAACCATGCGCCCGGCCGCTCGATCTCCCCCGCCGGTTTGCGCAGCGCCGCGAGCGCGCTGTCCTGGACGAGGTCGTCCGCCGCGTTCGCATCCGTCGCCAGCGACCGCGCCAGGCGGTGCATCGCCCCGCCCTGCTCGTACAGCAGCGCTTCGAGTTCGCCTGCCGGATCGGGTTCCACTGGCTCAGCCACGGCGGTAGGTTCCCGCGGGGCGCTCGCGCGTTTCGCGCTAGAGGGAGCTGTCGAGCAGCGCCGTCGCGGAGTGGCTGCCCTGGAAGATCGCGCCCGTGCTCGGGTCGAAGAACCCGGCCTGCAGGTACAGCGTGACGCCCTCGACGCCCAACCCGAGGTCGTTGATCGTCGCGGACGTCTTCGTCAGCGTTCCGCCTCCCGGGATCGTGCCCTGGAACAGCGTGAACAGCGGGAAGCCGAGCGCGAGCACGCCCTTGAAGTCGGGGAAGTACGTGAAGCCCTGCGTGCCGCTGTAGTCGATGAACGCGAGTTCGCCCGGCACGCCCTTGAACGTGAGGAGGAAGAATTGTCCCTCGCGGCAGGTCGCGGAGCAGTCGAGCGAGTGCGCGGCGCCGCCGAGAGGCGAGTGCGAGCCGGCGTCGACCTTGACGTTCACGCCGCTCGGACCGGCGACGCACGCGCCGCCCGTGCCAGCATTGCCGCCGACGCCCGGAGTGAACGTGCACGCGAGCGTCGCCGCGCTCGGGCTCGTGCCCACGAGGTGCAGCCCGTTTCCGCCGGCCGAGCCGTTCGTGCACGGTGAGAACGGACCGCTGGAGCCGGCCGCTGCGCCGTTGCCGCCCTTGCCGCCCTTGAACGTGCAGCCCGACGCGAAGCAGAAGCCGCCGTTGATGCGCGCGCCGTCGCCGCCGACGAACACGTTCGCGCCGTTGCCGCCGTTGCCGCCGGTGCACTGCGTGTCGTAGAGGCAGACGTTCGATCCGCTCGCGGCGATCCCCTCGTAGCCACCGCCGGCGCCGGTCGGGATCGTCGCGCCGTTCAGGATCGCGCGACAGATCTTGAGGTCGGCGCAGTTGCTCGCCTGGATGCCGGGGCCGGTCGGAAGGAACGGGAAGAACGTCGACGTCGCGGCAAACGTGCCGTTCTCGATCCACACCGAGCCCGCGTTGTTGAAGACCGAGAGCGCAGGGCCTTCGTCGCTCGAGCTGACGCTGATCCGCCGCACGCACGCCATCTGACCGGCGCCGACGTTCGAGATCACCATCGGCGAGCTGAAGTTCACCGTCTGACCGGCGTCGGCGACGAGCGTCAGTCCCTTGCCGCTGATCGTGATCTGACTGGCGCCGGTCGCCGCGTAGGTGCCGGACCTGAGCAGCACGATATCGCCGTTGGCCGCGGCGTTGATCGCCGACTGCACGTTCGTGAAGTCGATGCCTGGACCGGCGACGGGGCCGACGACGAACACTTGATTGCTCGCGTGCGCCACCGCGGCGGCGGCGAGAGCGGCGATCGCAACGCGAACGGGAGCGAAGGTGGAGTGGCGCATGGGAAGCCTCGGGGCTGCACGAGTCTCCCGCAGGATGCCGCGGCGCGCCAGGGTGGCGCGCGCCGGCGACGGGAGCGCGATCGAAACGGCGTCGCGCCGCTCGCTCGGCCACGCGATCTCGCGAAAAAAAGCCGGCGCGGCCATCCGCGTGGGATGGTCGCGCCGGCGCGAGCGATCAGCTGTCGGTCGAGTCGTTGGCTCCTCTACCCGGGCCGGTTCGCAGGTCGGCTTGCAGGCCGATACAGATCCGAGGGGGTTGCGAGGACCGCGCCCGAACACTCGGGCGCTTGTCCACCGGACCCCTCGGGTCGCGATTGGTCCTCGCGCGCTTGGTTGACCGAGCAGCCGAAAACGCTTCAACAAACTCGAAGAACCGCGGCGCGGCGGTTCACGCGTAGCGCGCGACGGCGGCGAGCAGTTGGTCGTGACCCGGGGCCGGGCTCGAACCGAGCGTCCCCGCGCACCGGTAGTGAGCGAAATAGCGCGCCAGCTCCGCCGCGCTGCGCGCGCGCCCGTTGTCCGCGAACTTCAGGAACGGGCTGAAGTCCGGGTACAGCGCGTTGCCGGCGCGCTCGCTCCACGGACCGTGCAGCGTCGTCTTCATGAAGTTGCCGATCAGCAGATCGTCGAAGATCCGCCACTCGATCGCGGTCATCAGCGAGCCGCGCGGGACCTCGAACGTGATCCCGCGCGCGCGGTGCTCGCTCGACACGTCGAACACGTGCTCGCGCGCGCCGACCTTGAAGCGGATGTAGCCGAGGAACGTGCGCAGGTGCTCGATCGGCGCGAGGTAGGCGCGGATCTTCGCGACGTCCTCTGCGTCGAGCTCGTCGCTCCAGTCGTCGCCGAACTGCGCGGGCGGCAGCGCGACGTCGGGCAGCGGCGCGGGATCGATGCGCGTCCACGACTCGCGCGCGAGGTCGTAGCGGATGAACGGCTCGAGGCACTCGCGCACGCCGTCCTGCGGGAAGTCGCGCCCGAACTCCGAGTGCGGCGTCGTGTGCGCGTTGGCCCACACGCTGTCGGCGCGCTGGTACTTGTGCATCGTCGACGTCGGCGCGTAGCGGCGGATGCCGTAGTACGACAGCAGTCCGTGCACGCCCGGACCGAGCGGCGTGCGGCGCGCAGCCGGCGGATCGAGCCGGCGGCCCGACTCGTCGAAGAAGTGGATCATGTCCGCGTCGCCCCAGCCGGTCAGCGCGCACAGGAACGAGCTCGCGTAGCCCCGCGTGATCTCGCGCAGCAGCGCGCCGCCGCCGTGGTCGCCGCAGTCGTTCGAGTTCACGATCAAGTGACCGCCGAGATCGACGAGCAGCGTCGCGTCCTGGAACACGTCGGCGAAGCACAGCACGCGGCAGCGCTCCGACAGCTGCACCCACTGGTTGTCCGGCAGCACGCGGATGCGAAATCCGAGCTCGGCCAGCTCCGAGCGCACGCGCCCGCCGAAGTGATCGGGCAGCAAGAGCTCCTTGTCGCGCAGCTTCTCGAGCGACGGCAGCGACAGGTGGTCGGGGTGCCCGTGCGAGATCCACAGATACGGAGCGGCCGCGACGTGCGCGCGCTGCTCGGCCGGGATCTCGTGCGAGAGCGACCAGCTGCCGAAGTACGCCGCGCCTTCGAGCCACGGATCGGTCGCGAGTACGGGGCCGCGGTCGTGACAGATCACGGTCGCGTTGCCGATCGTTTCGAAGCCTAGATCCAAGTCGCTTGCCTTTCGCGCGGGGAGGGTCGATGGAAGAATGACATCGCAAGCCATGCTCATCCACGCCCAGAGTGCCATCCTGAGTGCCGCCGTCGTCCTCGCAGGCTCGCTCGTCGCACCGTCCGCGCATGCGCAGGGCGCGCGCTCGATCTCGTGCACGCCGACGACGGTGAGCGCGGACGGCGCGTCGCCCACCCCCGCGGTCAATCCGATCGCGCAGGCGCTGCGCCTGGCCGCGCCGGGCGCGACGATCGACCTTTCGATGGGCGACTACCCGGCGTTCGGCGTCGGCTTCGACAACAAGAACGACGCGTCGAACGCGCCGATCAGCGGCGGCACGAGCGGTCAGCCGATCGTCGTGCGCGGCGGCCGCGGCGTGCGCATCGTGCCGAACGGCAAGGGCGACACGATCGCGATCTGCCAGCAGATCGCGTGCGGCTACATCACGTTCGAGGACCTCGCGATCGTGCCGGGCACGCGCGCCGGCGTGATCTTCTATCGCTCCGGCCCGGACCAGGTGCACCGCGGCTTCTCGTTCCACGACTGCGACATCCTCGGCGAGTACGACCACGCGCGCGCGAGCGGGCCGGGCTCGAAGTGGGGCGTGAGCGCGCACCAGATCGCGGACTTCGAGTGGCGCGGCGTGAGCCGCGCGTCGCGCATCGAGAACATCAAGGACGAGCACGCGTTCTACTTGCAGAACACGCTCGGCGACGTGCGGATCGAGAACGTCGAGGCGAAGCGACTCGGTCGCACGTTCGTGCAGCTCGTCGCGCGCAGCCACGAGGGTCCCGCGGCGACCGGCACGGTGACGATCAAGAAGTGCAAGGTCGACGACGCCGGCATCGCCGCCGGCGACGCGTACAAGGGCGGCTACGCGATCACGATCGCGGGCACCGGTCCGCAGTGCACGGTGCGCATCGAGGGCAACGTCGTGCGCGCGGGCTTCGACGCGGCGCTGCGCAAGCTGACGAAGAACGGCGAGCCGTACGGCACCGGCGCGTGCGTCGCGTGGGACGGCGGCGACGCGCGCGCGAACGGAACGGTGATCGTCGAGCGCAACGAATTCGTGTTCGCACCGGGCTGCGGCGATCGCCCGCTCGCGTCGTTCTCCGCTTGCGCGAGCCTGAAGCTCGACGGCAACAAGTTTCGCGCGGGCAACACGAAGTTCGCGGCGCTCGCGCTCGATCCGCGCGACGAGCTCGGACGGCCGCGGGGCAAGGCGAATTCGAAGGTCGTGCTCGGCGCGCAGAACGAGCTCACGGGCGCGCTCGAGATCGCGGGCGCGCTGTACGCGAACGACCCCGCGGGCGAGCTGAAGACGCGCTACGGACGCTAGGCACGTGAACGCCGCGGCGCTCACGCAACGGCTGTACCTGCTCACGGGCGCGTTCGTGCTGCTGTGCGCGCCGGCGATCCTGCTCGCCGAACGCATGGACTGGCCGGAGTGGCCGCTGCACCTCGCTCAGCAAGTCGCCGCGTTGCTCTGCTGCGCGGGCAGCGGTGCGTGGTTGTGGCTGCATCGACGTCAACCGTTCGGAGGCGGGCACCGCGTCAGCCTGCTCGTGTTCGTGCTCTCGGGCCTGTG
>SCVU01000065.1 GCA_004296785.1 Planctomycetota bacterium | reverse complement strand
GTGTTCGTCGCGCCGCGTGCCGATGACCGGGAGCAACGCTCGCTCGTCGGTGGGTTCGGAGCCACGGGAGTGCCCGGAATCCGACTCGGTTACACGCTGCAGCCGTTCACGAGCGGCGTCGGTTATCCCGACTACGTGATCTTCTCGACCGATGTGCTGACCAAGGGCGACGGCGGCGTGCTCGAGGCCGGTTGGTTCGATCGCGACTGGAAAGTGCAGCGCGAAGGCGCGTTCCGAAGGGCGCCGCCGAAGTAGCGGCGCGCGTCGCGGCTCAGGAAGTCGGCTGCAAGTTGCGCGCGACGTCCGTGCGGTACGCGGACAGCGCCGGGAGCAACCCCGCGAGCGCGCCGAGCACGATGATCCCGATCGGCGCCGCGAACAGCGCGCGGTGGTACGCCCACACGTCGAGCACGACGCCCGTCCGCGCGCGCACGAGTTCGGCGGCACCGCCGAGGATCGCAAAGTAGACGCCGAAGCCCAGGACCGCGCCGAGCGCCGCGATCGCGGCCGCCTCGAGCACGATCGCGCCCGAGATCGCCGCGCGCCGCGCGCCGAGCGCGCGCAGGATCGCGAGCGAGCGCCGCCGCTCGTTCATCGTGTTGTACAAGCTCGCGAGCACCGAACCCGCGGCGACGAGCACTGTAAGGTACGCGACGACTTCGAGCACGCGGTTCATCCAGCCGAGCTTGTCGAACAGCTCCGCCATCACGCCGCCGATCGGAAACGCCAGCGTCGCGACCTTGCCCGCCTTGTTGATCTCCGCGTCGAGCGTGAAGCCGGCCTGCGGGCTCTTCAGCTTCAGCATCACCGCGCTCGCTTCCTTCGCCTCGTCGGGGATCTCGACGACCTTCGACGCGTCGAACGCCTCGCCCGTTCCGCGCAGCACGTGACCGCCCATGCGGAAGATGCCTTCGATCGGGATCCACACCGCGCGATCGGCGGGCGTGCCGGTCGGCTCGAGCACGCCGACGACGAGGTACTGCTCTTCGTGCTGCGCCTTCTCGTTGAACGCGAGTCCGTGGTACGGCTGGAAGCGCGAGCCGACCGCGAGGCCCGTGCGCCGCGCGACGAAGTCGCCGATCACGGCCTCGCGCAGCGTCGGGTCGAAGAAGCGGCCGCCCGGCCGCAGTCGCCACGGCTCGCCCTTCTTCGCCTCGAACTCGGTGAACAGGTTCGCGCCGGTGCCGACGATGCGGAAGCCGCGGTAGTTGTCGCCGACCGCGTAGGGGACCGCGGCCTTGATGCGCGGATCCTTCTCGATCGCCTGCACGAGCGACCACGGGATGTTGCCCGGCGACGTCTCGAGGTGGAACACGGTGTTCAGCACGAGCTGCAGTTGGCTGCCGCGCGCGCCGAGCACCGCGTCGAACGCGGTCGAGCCGCCGGTGAACGCCTGGTACGACTGCTCGCGCAGCGCGAAGACCGCCATCACGAGCCCGCACGCGAGCGCGAGCGACAGCGCGGTGATCGCGCTCGACAGCTTGTGCAGCGCGAGGCCGCGGCGAACCATCAACGCGAGGGCTCTCACGCGCGGGTCCCCGTCGCCGCGGTGCGCCCCGCGCGGTTGAGCTCGGCCAGGTCGTGCACGCGCGCGAAGCTCGCCAGCACGTCGCGGTCGTGGCTGACGACGAGCAGCGCGGCGCCTTGCTCGCGACACGTGTCGCAGAGCAGCGCGAGCGCTTCCTTCGCGCGCGCCGGATCGAGGTTGCCGGTCGGCTCGTCGGCGAGCACGAGGCTCGGCTTGCCGGCGAGCGCGCGCGCGACGGCGACGCGCTGTTGCTGGCCGACCGACAGTTGCGCGGGCCGGTAGTGCATGCGCGGGCCGAGGCCGACGCGCTCGAGCAGCGCGCGCGCGCGCGCATCGTCTGCGCCGGCGCCGAACAGCTGCGCGAGCAGCACGTTCTCGAGCGCGCTGTAGCCCTGCAGCAGCAGGAACGTCTGGAACACGTAGCCGAGATGCAGCGCGCGATGCCGATCGCGCGCGCTCTCCGACAGCCGCGCGAGGTCGGCGCCCGCGAGCTCGATCGCACCCGCGTCGGCGGTCAGGATCCCCGCGATCACGTGCAGCAGCGTCGTCTTGCCGGTGCCGGACGCACCGGCGAGCGCGACCTGTTCACCGGGCGCGAGCTCGAACGAGTCGAGCTCGAGGATCGGCTGGGTCTCGCCGTCCGGCGTGCGAAACGACTTGCGCAGCCCTTGGATGCGCAGCACGGGGGCGGGGACCGACATCGGCGCGACATCGTCGCTTGCGCGCGGGCGCGGAGCCAGTCCCGTCGCCCGCGGCTTGCGGCCCCGCCTACTCAACTCATACTGAGTGCGCACCGTTTGCCACGCACCCGCGCGCCGCGCCGTGCGTCTTCAGTTCGGACACCAGGAGTCGCGCGCATCCGCAGCTCTCGCTCGGTCGGGAGGACTGGCCGCGGACCGCTCGCTCGCACCGAAAGCTCCCCTATGTCGTCGAACTCGCGTCTTTTCCTCGCGAGCACGGGCGTCGTTGCTCTGCTCGTTCCGTCCCTGCGCGCCCAGATCTTCTCGAACGCGTCGCCGCAGATCCCCGCGACGGCATCGTTCACCGAGGCCATCGATCTCGCCGACATCGACGGCGACGGCGACTGGGACGCAGCGCTCGCCGACGGCGGCGACCTCGGCAACGATCAGAACCGCGTGTGGCTCAATCAGGGCGGAGCGCAGGGCGGAGCACTCGGCTTCTTCGTCGACGTGACGGCGACGCAGGCGCCGGTCGTCTCCGACCAGAGCCGCGACATCGAGTTCGCCGACCTCGACGGCGACGGCGACATGGACCTGCACGCGTCGAACGACTCGACGCTCGTGAACCAAGCCTCGCGCTTCTGGATCAACGCGGGCGGAGCGCAGGGCGGGAGCGCGGGTGTCTACGTCGACGACACGGCGGCGCGCTGGCTCGGCCTCGGCGCGGCGGGTTCGTCCGTGCCGCCGCCGGTCGTGCTCGCGGCGGGCGGCTTCATCGACTGGACCAGCGACTCGGACTTCGCGGACCTCGATCTCGACGGAGACGTCGACCTGCTGCACTCGTCGCGCGGCTCGGGCTTCAACGGCCTCGTGCCGACGCGGATGTTCGTGAACGACGGTTCTGGGCGCTTCAGCGAGTTCAATCCGTCCGGCCACATGCCCGGCTCCTTCAACCTGATGAACGGCGAGCCCGGCCTGTGGTGTGCCGGCATCCAGCAGGCCAACACGCTCGACGCGAGCGGCGCGTTCTGCGACATCACGACGATCGCGATCGGCGTCGAGCTCGCGGACACCGACGCTGATTTCGACGTCGACGCGCTGCTCGGCGAGCGGCAGCTGCTGCCGCGCATGTTCCGCAATCGCCGCGCGGACATCGGCTTCCTCGGGAGGTTCATCGACAAGACCGGCGCCGACATGCCGGTCGCGCAGATCAGCGGCACGCTGCACATGGAGCAGGAGCTCGCGGACATGGACGGCGACGGCGACGTCGACCTGCTCGGCGTCGGATACCAGAACTTCAACGACGTCGCGTACTCGAACGGCGGCAACGGCGTCTGGGGCGGACCGGTCGTGCTGCCCGGGTCGGGCAACGACGACAACGACGTCGAGCTGTGCGACTACGACATGGACGGCGCGCTCGACGTGTACGTCGCGGGTTTCGCCGCGCCGGACCGCGTGTACCGCGGCACCGACGGCGCGATCGCGTTCACGCTGCTCACGAGCGGCCAGTCCGGCATCGCCGGTTCGCTGCGCTCGCTGCTCGCGCGCGCGGGCGACGTCGATGCGGACGGCGACTACGACGTGCTCGTCGCGCAGGACGCGAACATGCACGAGCTGATGTGGAAGAACGAGAGCGCGACGGCCGACGCGCACGCGCCGTACCTTCCGAACGTTCGGCCGATCGCGAACCAGACGGCCGCCGCGACGCAGGTGCTCGCGCTCGCGCACGTGTACGACAACACGTCGCTGCGGCAACTCGAGGCGAACGACACGCGCGTCGAGCTGTCGGTCGACGGCTGTGCGTTGCCCGAGTTCGCCGCGAGCGTGCTCGCGACGCAGGTCGCGCGCGCCGCGTTGCCGGGCAATCTCGTCGGCGCGGTGTCGTGGCGCTTCCTGAGCACGGACGGGAGCGGCAATACGGGCGTGTCCGCGCAACAGGCGTACTCGGCCAGCGCGGCGAACCCGTTCGCGTTCGGGTACGGCGCCGGATCGCCCGGCTCGCTCGGCACGCCGACCGTGCACGCACTGTCGGTGCCGTTCGCCGGGACGACGCTGTACGTCGCCGGCAAGGGCGCGCCCGCCGGCACGCTGAGCTGGCTCGCGGTGACCAGCGCGCCCGCGCCGTCGGCTCCGCTCGCGCTGCCGGGTCTGTGCAACGTGAACGTGCTCGGCACGTTGATCGCGCTCGACGTCGGTCCGACGGATGCGAGCGGCTGCTCGGTCGCCGCGCTCGCGGTGCCTGCGGGCACGCCGGCGGGCATCAGCGTGTACGCGCAGTTCCTCGCGCTCGACGGGCAGGGCGGCGACCTGCTGTCGAGCTCGGCCGGCCTGCAGATCGACACGCAGTAGGCGCGTCGCCGCGGACTCGAGGCCCAGCTCCATGCTCGCGTTCCCGCGCACGCTGCGCGCACGTGTCGCCGCCGCGGTGCTCGTCGCGAGCCCCGCGCTCGCGCAGCTGTTCACGAACGGCAGCGCGCAGATCCCGCACACCGGCTCGTACACCGAGGCCGTCGACTGCGCCGACATCGACGGCGACGGCGATTGGGACGCGGTGCTCGGCGACGGCGGGGATGCGACGCAGGATCAGAATCGACTGTGGTTGAATCTCGGCGGCGCGCAGGGCGGCGCGATCGGCGCGTTCGCGGACGTCACGGCCGCGCAGGCGCCGGTCGTCGCGGACGAGACGCGCGACGTCGAGTTCGCCGACTTCGACGGCGACGGAGATCCCGATCTCGCGGTGTCGAACGAAGCGCAGCTCCTCAACCAGTCGAGCCGGTTCTGGTGCAACCTGGGCGGCGTCCAGGGCGGCGCGAGCGGCTTCTTCGCCGACCAGACGGCGAGCCGCTGGCTCGGGCTCGGCGGACCCGGGTCGTCGATCGCGCCGTCGGCCGTGCTCGCCGGCGGCGGCTTCATCGACTGGACGAACGATTCCGACCTCGCGGACCTCGACCTCGACGGCGACGTCGATCTGCTGCACTCGTCGCACGGCGCCGCGTTCGGCGGCCAGACTCCGTCGCGCGTGTTCCTGAACGACGGCGCGGGCTTCTTCGCGGAGTTCAACCCGTCGCTGTTCAAGCTCTCGACGACGAGCATCGCCAACGGCAACCCCGGACTGTGGTGCGAAGGGACGCAGGCCGCGAACACGCTGAACGCGAGCGGCGCCCTCTGCGACGTCGCGAGCTCCGCGATCGGCATCGAGCTCGCCGACATCGACGGCGACTTCGACGTCGACCTCGTGCACGGCGCGCGGCAGGAGGCGCCGCGCTGTTTCGCGAATCGCTCCTTCGAAACCGCAGCGCCGCTCGCGTGGCGCGACGTCACGGGACTCGCGTTCCCCGTCGGCTACTGGTCGGGCGGCGACAACTACGAGCAGGAGTTCGGCGACATGGACGGCGACGGCGACGTCGATCTGCTCGGCGTGAACTGGCCCGGGCTCGCCGAAGCGCTGTTTCCGAACTCCGGTGCGGGAACCTTCGGGGCGCCGATCGTGTTGCCGAGCGTCGACGGCGAGGGCAAGGACGCCGAGCTGTGCGACTACGACGGCGACGGCGGCCTCGAGCTCTACGTCTGCGGCTTCTTCGGCGCCGACGTGCTGTACAAGGGCGTGCGCGGCGCGCTGTCGTTCGGCCTGCTGTCGAGCGCGCAGTCGGGGCTCGCGCTCGCGTCGCGCACGCTGATGGCGCGCAGCGCGGACGTCGATCACGACGGCGACTACGACGTGCTGACCGCGCAGGACGCGAACGCCCACGAGATCCTGTGGCTCAACACGCAGGCCGGCACGAGCGACGCGAAGGCGCCGTACGTGCCGCACGTCGCGCCGATCGCGGACCAGGTCGCCGGCGCGGCGGACGCGCTCGCGCTCGCGCAGGTGTACGACAACACGTCGCTGCGGCAGCTCGAGGCGAACGACACGCGCGTCGAAGTCTCCGTCAACGGTTGCGCGCTGCCCGAGTTCGCCGCGAGCGTGCGGGCGACGCAAGTCGCGCGCGCCGAACTGCCGGGCAACCTCGTCGGCGCGGTGGCGTGGCGCTTCGCGAGCACGGATCGCAACGGCAACACCGGCGTGTCCGCGCCGCAGGCGTACACCGGCAGCGCGGCGAGCGCGTTCGCGTTCGCGTACGGCGCCGGATCGCCCGGTTCGCTCGGCACGCCGAGCGTGCACGCGCTGTCCGTGCCGTTCGCCGGGACGACGCTGTACCTCGGCGGCAAGGGCGCGCCCGCGGGGACGCTGAGCTGGCTCGCGCTGACGAGCGCAGCGGCTCCAGCGGCTCCGCTCGCGCTGCCCGGCCTGTGCAACGTCAACGTGTTCGGCACGCTGGTCGCGCTCGATTCCGCCCCCACGGATGCGAGCGGCTGCGGGGTCGCCGCGCTCGCGGTGCCCGCGGGAACGCCGGCCGGAATCAGCGTGTACGCGCAGTTCTTCGCGCTCGACGGCCAGGGCGGCGACCTGTTGTCGAGCTCGGCCGGCCTGCGGATCGACACGCAGTAGGTGGTTTTCGAAGCCCCGAAGTACTCTGAGAAACTCGGCGGAGCGCGCACTTGCCGACGCGCGCCGTCCTATTGGAGTCGAACCCCATGAACGTGCGCTTGCCTCTCTGGTCTGCGTCGGCCGTTGCGCTCACGCTCGTGGCCAGCACCTCCTCCGCGCAGTTGTTCACGAACGGCAGCGCGCAGATCCCGCAGACCGGATCGCTGACCGAGGCAGTTGATTTCGCGGACATCGACGACGACGGCGACTGGGACGCCGCGATCGGCGACGGCGGCGACACGCAGCAGGATCAAGATCGGATCTGGGTGAACCAGGGCGGAGCGCAGGGCGGCACGCTCGGCGTGTTCGTCGACGCGACCGCGACGCAGGCGCCGCTGATCCAGGATCAGACGCGCGATATCGAGTTCGCCGACTTCGACGCGGACGGCGATCCCGATCTCGCGGTGTCGAATGACGCGCAGCTGTTGAACCAGGGCTGCAAGTTCTGGTGCAACCTCGGCGGAGCGCAGGGAGGCGCGAGCGGCTTCTACGCGAATCAGACTTCGACGCGCTGGGTCGGGCTCGGCGCCGCGGGCTCCTCGATTCCGCCGGCGGCCGTGCTCGCGGGCGGCGGCTTCATCGACTGGACGAGCGATTCCGACTTCGCGGACCTCGACCTCGACGGCGACGTCGACTTGCTCCACTCGTCGCACGGCGGCGCGTTCGGCGGTCAGACGCCGTCGCGCGTGTTCCTCAACGACGGCGCCGGCTACTTCAGCGAGTTCAATCCGTCGCTCTTCCAGCTCGTGAACACGAGCATCGCGAACGGCAATCCCGGCCTGTGGTGCGAGGGGACGCAGAGCGCGAACACGATGAACGCGACCGGCGCGTTCTGCGACGTCGCGAGCTCGGCGGTCGGCATCGACCTCGCCGACGCGGACGGCGACTTCGACGTCGACTTGCTGCACGGCGCGCGGCAAGAGGCGCCGCGCTACTTCTCGAATCGCTGCGCCGAGAGCGGCGGCCTGCTCGGCTGGCGCGACGTCACCGGCGCGGTTTTCCCGGCCGGCTACTGGTCGGGCGGCGACAACTACGAGCAGGAGTTCGCCGACATGGACCGCGACGGCGACGTCGACCTGTTCGGCATGAACTGGCCGGGACTGACGGACGCCATCTATGCGAACTCCGGCAGCGGCGTGTTCGGTCCGGGCGCCCTGCTGCCGGGCTCGGCGACGGACGGCAACGATGCCGATCTGTGCGACTACGACGGCGACGGCGCGCTCGAGATCTACGCGTGCGGCTTCCTCGGCTCCGATGCGGTGTACAAGGGATCGCCGGGAACGCTCGTGTTCACCGCGCTGACGAGCGCGCAATCGGGCGTCTCAGGGTCGCTGCGCAGCTTGATGGCGCGCAGCGCCGACGTCGACCACGACGGCGATTACGACGTGCTGGTCGCGCAGGACGCCGGCAATCACGAAGTCCTGTGGCTCAACATGCAAGCTGGGACGCACGACGACCAGGCGCCGTACGTGCCGAGCACGCGGCCGCTCGCGAGCCAGAGCGCGGGAACCGCGCCGCGCATCGCGCTCGCCCAGGTGTACGACAACTCGTCGCTGCGCCTGCTCGAGACGAACCACACGCGCGTCGAGCTCTCCGTCGACGGTTGTGCGCTGCCCGACGTCGACGCCGCCGTGCAGGCGACGCAGATCGCGCGCGCGGCGCTGCCCGGCAATCTCGCGGGCGCCGTCGCGTGGCGCGTCGTGAGCACCGACGAACATGGCAACACCGGCGCATCGGCGCAGCGCGACTACACGGGCAGCTACGCGACGCCGTTCGCGTTTGCCTACGGCGCCGGATCGCCGGGATCGCTGGGCGTGCCGACCGTGAGCGCGCTGTCGGTGCCGTTCGCCGGCACGACGCTCTATCTCGCCGGCCGCAACGCGCCGCCGGCGACGCCGAGCTGGCTCGCGGTCACGACCGCGGCCGCACCGGGCGCGCCGCTCGCGCTGCCCGGGCTGTGCAACGTCAACGTGCTCGGCAGCATCCTCGTGCTGAAGTTCGGTCCGACGAACGCAGCAGGCGACGCGCTCGCCGCGCTGCCGCTGCCGGCCTCGATCCCCGCGGGCATCTCGGTGTTTGCGCAGTTCCTCGCGCTCGACGGACAGGCCGGCAACCTGCTGTCGAGCTCGGCGGGCCTGCGCATCGAATCGCAGTAGCGCCGCGCCGCGTTCAGTTCGTCGAGAACTTGACGTCGAGCCCGCGCGTCAGCGAGACGCCCTGCGGCGCGGCTGCGTCGAGGAAGCCCGCCTGGAAGTACACGTGCACGCCGGCCAGCGCCATCTGGTTCGGGATCGCGAGCGGCTTCGTCACGTTGCCGGCGCCGTTCGACGCGACGTTGAGCAACGTCGGTGCGGTGAGATCGATCAGCAGCGTGCCGCCGAACAACGGGATCGACGACGGCGCGCCCGAGTACGCGAGGATTCCGGGCGAGACCGGCTTCGCGTTCGCGACGGTGACCGCGAACTGCGTGCTGCCGAGCGTCCACGGTCCCGTCGACGCGATGCTCGGCACGCCGCTCGTGCCCGCGAGACCGGCTCCGTACTGCACGGGCCCCTGCGTCAGCACGCGGACGCGCACGATCATGTCGCCGGACACGCCGAGCGAGCACGCGTCGGTCCACTGGCTCGGCGGCACTGCGAAGATCAGGCTCTTGCCCGACTGGCAACCGTCCGCGTCGGTCGCGAAGGTCGAGAAGTTCTGGAACAGCGAGCCGTTCAACAGCTTCACGCCGACCGTGAAGGTCTGACCGGGCTGCATCACGAGGTTCTGCGGCAGGTCGAACGAGTTCAGGAAGCCCGGCGCTCCGCTGACGTTCGCCGACGTGTACAGCGGCGCACCCGGATTCGGGCCGCCGGCCGCGTACACGAGCACCTGCATCGGCCGCGCTTGCGCGAACCCGATCCCCGAGCCGTCGCACACGTACCACTGCGCCTGCAGCAGCATGATCGGACCGTCGCCCGCGGGCACGGTGTAGACGCCCGCGCCGATCTCGTTCGACGCGAAGCCGGCCTGGCACGCGATCGTGCCGCCGGCGCCGAGCGAATCGTTCTGGTACGTCTTCACGTCGGCGACGGCGACCGGGGCGAGGAGAGCGAGCGCGGACAGCGGGAGTCGATTCATGGTGCGGAGTCGAGGAGCGGGGGGACAGGAGTCCGTTTCATTCTGCGCGAGCGCGTGCGGCTCGCAAGGGACGACCCTCAGTCGAGCGCGCGGAGCGCGAGCGGCGCGATGCGCATGCAGCGTCGCCAGCCGTCCCACGCGGCGAATGCGGTGAGCGCGATGCCCGCGGCCTCGGCGAGCGGGTGCAGGCACGTCGCGATCAGGAACGGCGCGAGCACGAAGATCACGAGCAGCATGCCGCCGAAGATCACGCCGCTGTTCTTCCAGTTCGCGGCATTCGGATTCGCCTGCACGGTGAACAACAGGTCGACGTCCAGTCGCGTCGCGAGCTGCAGTCCGGCCGCGAACGCGAGCAGCAGCGCGTAGCCGATCTCGAGCGCGCCGTCGCCGCCGCGCACGAGCCACACGAGCGCGCCCATCGCGAGCATCGCGGGAGCGACGCCGGCCACGAGCAGCGCGCGCAGATTGCCGCGCAGCAGCTGCTTGGCCTCGCGGATCGGCGCGGCCTTGAGGATCCAGCGCGCGCCGGCGTGCTCGCTGAAGCGCGCCATCTCGAACGCGCACGGCACGAGCAGCATCAGCATCAGCAATCCTGCGTGCGACCAGTCCTGCATCGACGCGGCGCCCGAGCGGCGGCGCGGGAGCGAGAACAGCAGCGCGGTCATCGAAAGGCTGAACGCCTGCGGCAGGAACGCGCGGACGAACGTTCGCTCGCGCCACAAGAGCGCGTGCGCGAAGCCGCTGCCGGCGCGCTCGGTCGCGCCGTGCGCGATGCGCGCGAGCGCGCGTGCCAGCGGAGGGGCGCTCCAACCGCTTTGCCCGCGACCCGCGCCGCCGGCCTCGTCGCCCGCGAGCAGCGCGAGCACGAAGTGGCGCGACGCGAGGCGCAGCGTGACCAGCATTCCGAGCAGGGGCAGGGCCAGCGCGAGCGCGGCGCGCGCGAGATGCTGCGCGTCGAGCGCGCCGCGCGTGCATTCGTAGAGCCCGATCTGGTGCCAGGGCGGAGCGAGCCACAGCAGCGGCTCGAGCGCGCGCGCCGGCAGCGCGTCGCCGCCGAAGGACATCCCGCGCGAGACCGCGATCCCGAAGAACGGCGCGGCGCTCGCTGCGAGGATCTGCAGCCAGAACGTCGCGCGCTGGAAGCGCTGCGGACCGAAGGCGCGCAGCGCGAGCGCGAACGCGAGTCCCAGCGCGCCGACGGCGAGCAGCGACGAGCACAGCGTGAGCAGCGGGTACAGCACGAGCGCGCGCAGCGCTCCGAACTCGAATGCGCCGAGCACGGACGGGAAGAACGCGCTCGCGCACGACAACAGCACGACGTAGACCGACAGGTGCAGCAGGCGCGCGGCGAACACGGTGCGCTCCGACACCGGTCGCGGCGCCGCGAGCGCGAGGTCGGTGCGGTCGACGAGCAGCGCGCCGTGCTGCGCGAACAGCAGCATCCCGAGCTGGAACAGGTGCAGTCCCTGCCCGAGGCCGATCCAGACGTCCGCGCGCTTCATCGTCAACCCGATGACGCCCGCGATGATGCCGAGCATGGAGAACGCGAGCATCGAGAGCACGATCCCGATCGCGAAGCCCATCCCGCCGCCGTCGCGCGCGAGCGGATTCAGGTCGAGCAGCAGGCGCGTCTCGAGCAGCACCTTGACGCGCGCGACGTCGACGCCGGCCGCGCGCAGGAACGGCGCGAGCGCGTCGACGGCGCGCATCACGCAGCGGATCAGCAGCGACGCGTCCGCGCGCGTGCGCCAGGTCCGCGGCGCCTTCATTCGAAGCGCAGGCGCTCGACGAGGCGCAGCGCCTGCTCGCGGCCGTTCGACTCGCCGGTCAGGCCGGCGAAGATGCCTTCCAGCGAGCCGCCGGCGAGTCGGCCGCGCAGTTCCTCGAAGCTGCCTTCCGCGGCAATGCGGCCGCCGTGCAGGATCGCGATGCGGTCGCACAGCCGCTCGACGACGTCCATCACGTGCGAACAGAACAGGATCGCGCGGCCGCGCGCGGCGAGCTCGCGCACGAGTTCCTTGACCAGCAGCGCCGAGCCGACGTCGAGCCCCGACAGCGGCTCGTCGAGGATCACGACGCTCGGCTGGTGCAGCAGCGCCGACGTGAGCAGCAGTTTCTGCCGCATGCCCTTCGACAGGGTGCCGATGCGCGCGCCGAGTCGCCCGCTGAGCTCGAACGTCTCCAGGCACGCGTCGGCGCGCTCGCGGATCACCTCGTCCGCGAGCCCGTGCAGGCGCCCGACGAACAGCAGGTGCTCGGCGACCGTCAGCGACTCGTACAACAGCGCCGTCTCGGGCACGTACCCCAGACGCGCCTTCGCCTCGAGCGGCTCGCGCCCCGGATCGAAGCCGCACAGACCGACCTCGCCCGCGTCGCGCGCGAGCAGTCCGATCAGGATCTTCACCGTCGTCGACTTGCCGGAGCCGTTGGGGCCGATGTAGCCGACGATCTCGCCCGCGCGGATCTCGAGATCGATGCCGTCGAGCACCTTGTGCGCGCCGAACGACTTCACCAGTCCGTGGATCTCGACCAGCGCGCGCGTCATGCACACATCCTTCCACGAGCGGCCGCGGCGCCGCCACTGCCGCCGACTACTCCCTTCCCAAGACCGCGTTGCGCGGCGAGAGTGATAGCGTCATGTGGCACACACTGTCGGGTGACTCCGTACCGGACATCACCGCCGCCGTGCGCGCGCTGTGCGCCGGCGGCGGGAAAACACTCCACATCGGCACCGACAGCAAGCAGCGCGCGCTGAACGCGGACTACGTGACGGTCATCGCCGTGCTCGACCCCGGCTGCGGCGGCCGCGTGCTCTATCGGCGCCAGCGCGCACCGCGCAGTCGCTCGCTCGCCGAGAAGCTCTTCCGCGAGGTCAACCTCAGCCTCGAAGTCGCCGCGCTGCTGCAGGAGCAGGGGATCGACGCAGCCACCGTGCACGTGGACGCGAACAGCGACGCGCAGCACGAATCGTCGCGCTTCGTCGGCGCGCTGTCGGGGATGGTCGTCGGCCACGGATTCCGCGTGCGGATCAAGCCCGAGGCGTGGTGCGCGACGCATGTGGCGGATTCGATCGCGAAGGACGAGATCCACCGCGCGGCGTGAAGCGCAGGCGGTGAGCGTCGACGGGTGTCGCGGACGGGGAAGAGGAAGGGGAGCAGGGGGAGGGGAG
>SCVU01000529.1 GCA_004296785.1 Planctomycetota bacterium | reverse complement strand
AGCTCGCGTTCGAACGGCGTGTGCCGAACTCGCGCGTCCCCTTGCCGTCGCTGCGCGAGCGGGCTCTAATCGCCGCGCGGCGGCCGCGCGAGGAGCGCGCCCCCGCTTCGCTGCGATGAGCCGAACGCGCAAAGGCGACGATCCGACCACGAGCCCGGGCGCACCGGCCTGGGCCGCGCTGGAGAGCGCGCTCGTCGATGCGCTGCCGGGCTTCGAACTGCTCGGTCGCGACCTCGAGCTGTCGAACTCCGAGCACGCCGACATCGTCGGCGTCGACGGGCACGGACGGCTGACGCTCGTGCTCGACGCGGGCGGCGAGGGCGAGGAGCCGGTGCTGCGCGCGCTTGACGCGCTCGCGTTCGCGCGCCGCAACGGCGATGCGCTCGCGCGGCACTTCGAGTCGACGCGCGTGCGCGGCGAGCTCACGCCGCGCGTGCTGCTCGTCGCCGAGGGCTTCAGCCGCAAGCTGATCGAGCGGATGGTGCCGCTCGCCGGTCACGGCGTCGATCTGTTCGAACTGCGCGAGCTGCGCACGCGCGAGCGCGCGACGACGTGGCTCGCGGCCGCGCAGCCGATCGAGAGCGCGGCCGGTGCGCCGCCGATCAGCGAGGAGACGTTCGTGTCCGCGCTCGATCCGCGGCTGCGCGAGATCGCGTGCGCGTTGCTCGCGAAGGTGCGGCGGCTCGACCCCGAGGTCGAGGTCGTCGCGACGCGGCGCAGCGTCGCGTGGCGGCACGCGGGGCAACCGCTCGGTCGCATCGAGAACAACGACGGCCGGCTGTACTCGGCGGCCGCGCCGCGCCACGACACGCGCGCGCTGGAGAGCGCGGGCGACGGCGAGCGCTTCCTCGAGGCGCTGCTCGGTCGCTTCGTCGAGTTGCTCGGGCACGGCGCGTCGGTGTCGCGCGCGGAGCCCGACGACGTGTCGGCGAACCTGCCGGTCGGCCTCGCGGCGAGCGCAGCGTTCGGAGCGGCGCCGACCGCGCTGCGCTTCGACGCGCCGCGGCCGGCGGGTGCGAAGCTCGGCGCGACGCCGTCGCTGACGCAGGACGAGTACGACGCGTTCCACGAGCAGCGCTGAGGCGCTGAGGCGCTGAGTCGCCGCGCGCCGCGAGCCGCGAGCCGCGCTCGCCGTCCCGCCCGCACGCCGCGCACGTACCCGTGAAACGCGCGCGCTCAGAAGTCCCATTCGCGCCGCGCGCCGCGTAAAGCTTCGAGAAACCGGTCGCGCGGCCCGCGCACCCTGCCGAATCCCAGCAAGGGGGCCTGTCCCAGCCTCTCGCGCTCGGCAACGAGCGAGACTCGCCATGAACTGGGCGCACGCCAGGTCCCTCATCGGACTCGCACACGCATCGACCGACGCGTCGCGCGAAGCCGGCCGCCGGCTCCCCGCGCGCTCGATCTGCGTCGCCAGCGGCAAGGGCGGCACCGGCAAGAGCGTGATCAGCGCATCGCTCGCCGCGCTCCTCTCGCGCCGCGGCCGCGTGCTGCTCGTCGACGCCGACCTCGGCGCGGGCAACGCGCACATCCTGCAGAACGCCAGCCCCGAGCGCAGTCTCGTCGACGTCGTGCAGGGCGAGCGCGAGATCGACGAGGTGCTGACCGCGTGCGGCCCGCAGCTCGATCTGCTCGCGGCCGGCTGCGGCGTGCCGCACATGGCGGGTCTGAGCGCGCAGGAGCTCGCGTCGATCGCCGACGGCCTGCGCGCGCTCGAGCTCGACTACGACTGGTGCATCGTCGACTCCGCCGCCGGACTCTCGGATCAAACGCTCGCGTTCGCGCGCGGCAGCGACGTCGTCGTGATCGTCACGACGCCGGACCTGACCGCGATGACCGACGCGTACGCGTTCTACAAAGTGCTCTCGTCGCTGCGCGGTGAGCAGTCGGTCGGACTGCTCGTCAATCGCGCGGGCAGCGCGGAGGAGGCGGAGTCGGTCGCGCAGCGCGTCGAAGAAGTCTCACAGCGCTTCCTCGGGCACGCGCCGAGCTCACTCGGCTGGCTGTGCGAGGACGCGCGCGTGCGGCACGCGGTCAACAACCGCCGCCCCGTCGTGCGCGAGGACCCGGCCGCGGCGTTCTCGAGCGGGATCGAGCGGCTCGTCGAGCGCATCGACGCGCAGTTCGAGCAGCGCCGGCCGCACGGACTCGGCGCCGCGCTTTCGCGGCACTGATTTCGGCGTTTCGGTGCCACCGAGCGCGCGGTTCGTGCATCCAGTGCCGTGATGGAACGGCGCGACGCCAACGCGATCGGCTGGCCCGGCGCACTGCTCGGCGCGTTCGTCGGCGCGAGCCTCGTGCTCGAGTTGCTCGCGCCGCCGCGTCCGCAGCTGTCGGCCGCCGCCGAGGCGTTCGTCGCACAGCGGCGCGCGGGCGCGCGCGGACTCGAGACCGACTGCGCGCGCGAGCTCGAGCGACTGCCCGGCGTCGGCGAGGTGCGCGCGCTCGCGATCGCGCAAGCGCGCTGGGCCGCGCGCGGATCCGGCCGCGCGCTCGTGCTCGAAGAAGTGCCGGGCATCGGCCCGGCGATCGCGGAGGGGATCCGCGCGGAGTACGCGCGTACGGAGCCCGCCTCGACTCCGGCGAGTTGGC
>SCVU01000528.1 GCA_004296785.1 Planctomycetota bacterium | reverse complement strand
CATTCGGCGCGCGTCGTCGGGCACGCGCCCGCGTGACGCTCGACCATCGCGCGCGCCGCCTCGCGCAGCGCGCGCGCGCGGCGGTAGTAGCCGAGGCCCGACCACGCGGCGACCACGTCGTCCTCGCTCGCCCCGGCGAGCGCGCGCACGTCGGGGAAGCGCGCGATGAAACGGCTCCAGTACGGGATCACGGTCTCGACGCGCGTCTGCTGCAGCATCGCCTCGCTGATCCACACCGCGTACGGATCGCGCGTGCGCCGCCACGGCAGGTCGCGCTGCGCGCGCTCGAACCACGCGCACAGATCCTTGACGAGCTCGTCGGGCGCCGGCGCGGACATCGGGGACCAAAGTAGCAGCCGCGTGCGCGAGCGCGCGACTTGCTAACTTGGCCGGCCGCGATGCGATCCGCGCGCCACGTCCTCGCCGCGCTCACGTGCGGCGTGCTGCTCTCGCTGCTGCGCCAGCCGCTCGGCGGCGACGTGCTGGGCGCGGTCGCCGCCGATCCGGTGCGCGCGGCGTGGCTGCGCGGACTCGCGCTCGCGGCCGCGTGCTGGCTCGCGCTGCCGCTGTTCGGCGGTCGGCGGCGCTGGGCGTGCAGCGCGTGCGTCGCCGTGGGATTCGCCGCGCACGCGCTGTGGCTGCAGGCATGGTGGTGGCCGAGCACGTTCGCCGGCTTCGCGCTGTCCGCGGCGCCGCTCGCGGCGCTCGCCGCGTGGCTCGGCCGCGCCGAGCGCCGCGCCGAGCCGGACGCCGCCGCGAACGCAGTGGAGGAGGACGCCGCGCGATCGCCCGCGAGCTTCGCCACGGTCGTCGGCCTCGCAGCGGCCGCCGCGGGTGCGGCGTTCGCGCTCGAAGTGCTCGCGCGCCACACGCGGCTGCTCGGCCTCGGCACGAGCGCCGACGACTCGTGGCAGGCGTGCGTGCTGCTCGTGCTCGTCGCGCTCGGCGCGCTGGCGTTCGGCGCGCTGTGCTGCGGCGACGCGCGCGCGACGCCGCGGCGCGCGCGCGCCGGCCTCGCGCTCGGACTCGCCGCGGCGGCCGCGCTCGTCGTCGTCTCGTACGCGTTCCTCGCGCGCTTCGAGCAAGCGGCGGCGCTGGCGGATGCGCTCGACCGCTACGGGCTCGACTTCTCGTGGATCGGCAGCGCGCACGCGCATCTCGTGCTCGCGAGCCCCGCCTTCGTCGCGCCGGCGTTCGCGCTCGGCGCGGCGCTCGCCGGCGCGCGCGACCGCCGCGCGGCGGGTGCGCTCGCGCTCGGCGCGCTCGTCGGATCGATCGCGGTGCCGTTCGCGTACGCGAGCTCGCAGCGCGCGCTGGGTCTCGCCGACGCGCACGCGAGCGCGGGCGGCGCGCGCTGGATCGCGATCGGTTGCGCGGTCGCCGGCGCCGGCGCCGCGCTCGTCGCGCTCGAGTCGCTGTTGCGCGGCGAACGACGCGGCTGGCTCGTGCTCGCCGTCGCGGTCGCCAGCGCCGCGTGGCCGTGGACGCGCGCACAGCGCGCGCTGCTGCTGCTCTCGCCGTGGCAACGCGCGCCCGCGGAGCCGGTGCTCGTGATCGACGCGCCCGCGGGACTGCTGACGGTCGAGCCGCTGCCCGACGGCACGCTCGCCGCGTTCCACGACCGCGTGCGCACGACGCCGGACGCCGCCGACGAAGGCGCGGATCGCCGGCGGCTGCTCGACTCGCTCGACGCGCTCGGTCGCCCCGCGCGCGAGGTGCGACTGCTGTTCGTCGGCCAGCTCACGCCGGCGCGCCAGCACGAGCTCGACGCGCTCGGTCTCGCGGCGTGGCGCTGGACCTCGCCGCTCGGCGCGGCCGCGCGCGAGCTGTCGGCGGCGCTGCAGGGCGGCTTCGAGAGCGCGCCCGAGCGCTGGCTCGAGCCGCGCGCGGCGCGGGCCGCACTCGACGGATCCGCCGCGAGCGAGTTCGCGCCCGACCTCGCGCTCGCGATGCCCGCGCTCGGCACGACGCTGTCGTCGCTCGTCGGCGGCCGCGCGCGGCGCTTCGCGCCGCCGGCGCCGCGCGCGATCGCGGACCCCGGCGGCCGCGTCGCGATCGCGATCTGGCGCGACGCGGGCTCCGACATCGCGCCGCGCGCGCTCGAGAGCGAGCTCATGAGTTCCTTCGGCGGTCCCGAGGAGTGGTCGGTCGCGACTTGGATCGGCGCACCGCCGCCGGCGCTCGCATCCGCGGGCGGCGACGCGCGGCTCGACGCCGGCTCCGGCGGCGGAGCGCGCGCGGCCTGGCGCCGCGTCGACGGGATCCAGCGCATGGAGCCCGGCCGTGCACGCGCGCACCTCGCCGCGCAGACGCTCGCGCACGCGTCCGCGCCCGCACGCGACTTCGCACGCGCGCTCTTCGATCTCTACTCGGCGCAGGTCGAGAGCCCGCAGTGGGAGAGCGAAGAGCTGCAACTCGAGCTCGACACGCGCGTGCTCGAGTCGCTCGCGCGCGCCGCGGGCGACGGGTTGGCGCCGGCCGAGCGCGAGCTGTGGTCGGCGCTCGCGCGCGTGCTGACCGTCAAGCGCGAGCCGGATCTCGCGCTGAAGTTCTTCGAGCCGCTGGCGCAGGCACACGCGCCGTGGCCGGAGCTCGAGCGCGCGGTCGCGCACGCGTATCTCGAGTTCGACATGCCGGCCGAAGCGCTGGCGGCGCTCGAGCGGATGGCGGACGCCGCGCCGTACGACCTCGCGCTGCGCATCGACGCGGCGGGCGCCGCGCGGATGCTCGGCGATCACGCGCGCGAGGTGCGGTGGCTGCGCGCGGCCGCGGCGATCCAGCCCGGGCGCGCGGACATCGAGCGGCTGCTCGGCGTCGCGCTCGTTCGCCTCGGAGATCCCGACGGCAAGCGGCTCGTGCGCGAAGCGCTGCTGCGCGATCCCGACGACGCCGAGCTCGAGCCGTTCCTCGGCCCGGGCCCGTATCCGGCGCCCGAGCGCGGCTACGCGCCCCACACCGCGCACGAGCACGACGAAGCGCACTGAGGCGCGTTCGCGCGTGTACGGTGCCTGGCTCAAGAACAGTGAATTCGCGCCCGTGCGCGCGCCACGTGCACGGATGCGAATTCACTGTTCTTGAGCCAGGCACCGTACGCGCGCGGCGCCGCGCGAAACGATTGAATTCCGCGGCGTCGGCGCGCCGATCCAGTGGGCGGTGCTCCGTTCATTGCTCCCGATCGCCGCCGTCGTCGGCGCGCTCGCGTTGCTCGCCGCACCGCGCGGCGACGCGTGGTCGACGACCGGTGA
>SCVU01000527.1 GCA_004296785.1 Planctomycetota bacterium | reverse complement strand
CGGTTCGCCGGCCGGGCGCCGAGCGCCTCACTCGTCGCTGAAGAACTGCACACCCGCGTCGAGCAGCATCCCGCTGAACGTGCCGGCCAGCGTCAGCGCGCCGCCGCGCACCGCGCTGTCGAACTCGCCCTGCGTCTTCGCATCCGCGAGCCGGTCGAGGAACCCATCGACGACCGGCAGCGCCTGGATCAGCGCGCCCTTCAGCTTCGGCGCCTCGGGCGCGGCGAGCGCGTCGACGAGCTCGCGCCCCTGCGCGATCAGGTTCGGCCACTCGTCCGCGAGCTGCTGCGGCACCCAGCGCCCGTCGACCTTGACCCACACCTGCTCGACCTTCTCCTCGCCGTCGCGCGTGAGCTCGACGATCGCGCGCGCGTCGCCGTCGGCGAGCAGCTTCGCGCGCGCCGTGCTGCCGCGCTCGAGCCACGTGTGCAGCGACGAGTCCTCCGACAACCCGGAGAGCTCCGCCGCGCTGGCGAGCACCCGCGCGCCCGCGCCCGCGGCGAACGCGCGGCCGTCGAACTGCTTCAGCTTCTCGAGATCCGCGAGCTCGCTGTTCGCCAGCGCGTCGAACCCCGCGACGAGCGCGTCGTAGGCCGCCGGCGCGCGCTTGTCGTCGAGCAGATCGAGCGCGAGCCCGATCGCCGGTCCGTCGAGCACGAACGCGCGCTTGTCCTTCAACACTCCGGTCGCCTTGCGCGCCGTCGCCGCGGTGCGATTCCACACGGCCGGGTCCATGCGCGACGCGAAGTCCTGCACGAGAGCGGTGACGTCCTGCTGCCATGCGGGCGGCAAGCCGTCCCAGACCTTCGCGAGGTCGCGCTGGCCGAGCCCGCGCTGCAGCACGAGTGCGGCCTCGTCCGCCTTCAACGCGGGCGAGGCGGGCGGCACGGGCGGCGAGCTCTTCGAGCAACCCGGAGCGAAGTACGCGACGGCGCCGCCGGCGATGACGGCGACCACGAGGAGCAGCGGGGCGATCTTCACGATTGGATCTCGAGCGAGAGGGGAACCTCGAGTGAAAGGGAATCGTAGAGCATTCGCTCCGGCGCGCGTCGCATTCGACTGTCAGCGGCCTCGGCAGGGCTAGAATCGCGCGCTCCCTCATCCGTCGCCCCGACCTCCGATCATGGAAACCCACGACTCCGCGAACGATCCGGATCAACTGTCGCGACGCCGCTTCCTGCGCACGGTCGGTGCCGCGAGCGCCGTGGGAGCCGCCGGCGGCGGCGTGCTCGGCGCGGCGGTCGTCGCCGGCGCGGCCGCGCAGGCGCAACCGCGAACGGCCGAGCCGGACAAGCTCGCCGGCGAACTCGAGATCGAGCTCGACGTCAACGGCGCGAAGCAGAAGTGCATGGTCGAACCGCGCACGACGCTCTTGTCCGCGCTGCGCGACCGGCTCGAGCCCGCGCTGACCGGCACGAAGCTCGTCTGCGACAACGGCAACTGCGGCGCGTGCACGGTGCTCGTCGACGGCGAGCCGGTCTACGCGTGCCTGACGCTCGCGGTGCGCGCGCGCGGCCGCAAGGTCACGACGATCGAGGGGGTCGCGAAGGACGGCGAGCTCTCCGCGCTGCAGCAGTCGTTCTGCGAGCACGATGCGCTGATGTGCGGCTTCTGCACGCCCGGCTTCGTGATGTCGATCAGCGCGTGCCTGGCGAAGAAGCCCGGCGCATCGCTCGACGAGATCAAGCACGCGTGCGCGGGCAACCTGTGCCGCTGCGGCACGTACCCGCACATCTTCGACGCCGCGCTCGCGGTCGCGCGCGGCGCGCAGGGAGGTCCGCGATGATCCTCCGCGAGCAGTCGCCGCAGGACGAGCCGAAGACGCCGCCCGCGCCCGGCAAGAAGTGGCAGAGGGTCACGGTCGCCGAGAACGGCCAGGAAGTCGAGAAGTGGATCGAGGTCGACGCGGCGTCCGCCGAGGGCTGGCCCGAGCGCGCGAAGATGCGCCTGCTCAATCAGGACATCACGCGCGTCGACGGACCGGCGAAGGTCACCGGCGCCGCGCAGTACGCGCACGACATGCGCGCGCCGCGCATGGTGTACGCGCGCTTCCTGCGCTGCCCGAAACCGGCCGCGAAGATCGAGAAGATCTCGCTCGAGGCCGCGGCGAAGATGCCGCGCGTCGTGACCGCCGTCTCGCTCGGCGTCGAGGAGACGCGCTTCCTCGGCCAGCCGATCGCGGTCGTCGCGGCGGAGACGCCGGACGCGGCCGAGGAGGCGCTGCGCGCGATCGAGGTCGCCTACGGCGCGCTGCCGTGGGTGCTGACGCACGAGCAGGCGGTCGCTGAGAACGCGCCGATCGCGGTCAAGCGCAAGCTGAAGGAAGGCGAGAAGCCCGGCAATCGCGTCGACGAGCGCAAGAGCGGCGACCGCGACGCGGTACGCGCCGCGATCGAGGCCGCGCCGCACAAGGTCGAGTTCACGTACACGCTGCCGGTGCAGCACCACGCGTGTCTCGAGACGCACGGCGTGATGGTCGACTTCCGCGGCGGCGGCGAGGCGGTCGTGCACGCGTCGACGCAGGGCACGTTCACGGTGCACGACGACGCTGCGGAGAAGCTCGGCCTGCCCGCGGCGAAGGTCCGCGCGAACGTGCAGTACATGGGCGGCGGCTTCGGCAGCAAGTTCGGCCTCGGCGTCGAGGGCGAGTGGGCCTGTGAGCTCGCGCGGCGGCTCGGTCGTCCCGTGCACCTGCTGCTCACGCGCGCCGACGAGTTCTTGTTCGCCGGCAATCGCTCGGGCGCGGTGCAGAAGCTCGCGGGCGCGATGGCGGCCGACGGCACGCTGCTCGCGCTCGATGCGGAGGTCGACAAGCTCGGCGGTGTGTCGCGCGGTTCGTTCCCCGGCCAGCCGTACATCTACAAGGTCGGCCAGTCGTCGAGCGCGATCCGCTACGTCTACACGAACACCGACGGCGCGCGCGCGATGCGCGGACCCGGTCACCCGCAGGCGTCGTTCGGCATCGAGTCGCTGATCGACGAGCTCGCGTATCTCGCGGGCCAGGACCTGCTCGAGGTGCGCAAGAAGAACCTCGAGGACAAGGTCTACCACCGCCAGCTCGAGCGCGTCGCGCGCGAGATCGGCTGGTACGAGCACCCGCATCGCGCGAAGCCCGGCGCGCACACCGAGGAACTCGGCGTCGGCATCGGCTTCGCGATCTCGACGTGGGGCGGCGGCGGCAGCCCCGCGTGCCAGGTCGACGTGCGGATCCAGCGCGACGGCAGCGCGACCGTGACGTGCGGCACGCAGGACCTCGGCACCGGCACGCGCACGTACATGGCGACGATCGTCGCCGAGCTGCTCGGCCTGCCGGCGACGGCGGTCGAAGCGCGCATCGGATCGTCGGAGTACGGCGCCGCGAATCCTTCCGGCGGCAGCACGACGGTCGCGTCGCTCGCGCCGGCCGTGCTCGAAGCCGCGCTCGGCGCGCGCGCGAAGCTCTACGCGGCGCTCGCACCGGCGCTCAAGACCAAGCCCGAGGCGCTGAGCCTCGACGTCGAGGGGCTGCTCGACGCCGCGAGCGGCAAGCGCATGAGCTGGAAGCAACTGTGCGCGCTGCTGCCGAGCGAAGGCCTGAGCGCGCGCGGCGAGTGGAAGCAGGCGCACGCCGGTCGCGGCGTGCACGGCGCGCAGGCCGCGAAGGTCGAGGTCGACACGCTGACCGGCCGCGTGCGCGTGCTGAAGATGGTCGGCATCCACGACTGCGGGATCCCGATGAACCGCCTGACGCTGAAGAGCCAGATCAACGGCGGGATGATCCAGGCGCTCTCGTACGCGCTGCTCGAGGAGCGCGTGCTCGAACCCGCGCTCGGCGCGGCGCTCAACGCCGACTTCGAGGGCTACAAGATCGCCGGCACGCTCGAGATGCCCGAGCTCGTGCCGCTCGTCGACGACGACGACACGCGGCAGGTCGTCATGGGCATGTCGGAGGCCGCGATCATCCCCGGTCACTCCGCGATCGCGAACGCCGTGCACAACGCGTGCGGCCTGCGCGTGCGCGATCTGCCGATCACGCCCGACAAAGTCCTGATGGGCCTCGAGAAGCTGCGCACGCAGTCCTGAGCAGGAGCACCCGATGAAAACCTTCGAACTGCACCTGCCGAAGACGTTGGACGAAGCGCTCGCGCTGCTCGAGGCGCCCGCAGCGACGCCGCTGGCGGGCGGTCAGGACCTGCTGACCGAGCTCAAGGAGCACCTCGTCGCGCCGGATGCGCTCGTCGACCTGCGCGGGTTCCAGGGCGCCGACAAGATCGAGCTCGCCGCCGACGGCGCGCTGTCGATCGGCGCGGGCGTCACGGTCGCCGCGCTCGAGCACCACGCCGAGCTCGCGCGGCGCTGGCCGATCCTCGCCGAGGCCGCGGCCTCGATCGCGAGCCCGCAGATCCGCACGCAGGCGACCGTCGGCGGCAACCTGTGCCAGCGGCCGCGCTGCTGGTACTACCGCAACGAGGCGCTGGTGTGCCTGAAGAAGGGCGGCACCGAGTGCTTCTCGTACGGCGGCCACAACAAGTACAACGCGATCCTCGGCGGCGGGCCGTCGTACATCGTGCACCCGTCGGATCTCGCGCCCGCGCTCGTCGCGCTCGACGCCGAGGTCGAGATCGCGAGCAAGAAGGCCGCGCGGCGGCGCGTGAAGCTCGCGTCGTTCTTCACGCTGCCCGCCGAGGGTGACGTGTTGCGCGAGAACGTGCTCGTGCCCGGCGAGCTCGTCACCGCCGTGCACGTGCCGGCGCACGCGGGCAACTGGAAGAGCACGTACCTGAAGTTCAAGGAGCGCAGCTCGTTCGACTGGGCGCTGTCCGCCGTCGCGATCGCCGCTCGGATGGACGGCGGCAAGATCGCGGAGGTGCGCGTCGTGCTCGGCGGCGTCGCGCCGCGTCCGTGGCGCGCGAGCGGTGCCGAGCGCGTGCTCACCGGACGCGCGGTCGACGACGCCGTCGCGCGCGAAGCGGGCGATGCCGCGCTCGCGGGAGCGGAGCCGCTGTCGGGTAACGCGTACAAGATCCCGCTGACCAAAGGACTGATCGTCAAGGCGCTGCGGCGCATCGGAGGTCGCGCTTGAACCCCACCGGACCGGAATCCGCCGCGCCCGCGGCCCAGGACGCGCCCGACGCAGTGTGCGCGCGGCTGCGCAGCAAGAAGTACTACATGCTCGGCCGCCCGGCGCTCACGGCGGCGGATATCCTGGACGGCAGCCAGCACTGCTGGTGCCAGCGGACCAAGCTGGCGATCGGCCCGGACGCGGGCGTCGTCGACCCGATCGAGTGCTGCCCCGGCCGCAGCTGTTACGAACCCCTGGGAGTGCTTCCGTCATGACGGTGCTCAACAGCCTGATCGCGTGCAGTGCGTTGCTCGACTCGAGCGCGGCGAACGACGCGCCGAGCGGCCGCTACGTCGAAGTCCGCAGCGCGAGCGTCTACGCAGGCGCCTGCCACTACAACTCCGAGTACGTGACGCAGGGCCGCGAGGCCGTGCTCGCGTGGCGCATCGAGCGCGGCTCGCACGCGGGCGTCGAGCTCGCCGGACTGGCCGTGGCGGTCGCGATCCGCGACGAGGTCAACCTCGCCGACGCGGCGCAGCAACGCCGCAGCATCGTGTACCTGCCGCAGTCGGCCGGCGCGCGCGAGCGCGACGCGCTGTGCGCGTGGCTCGTGACGACGCACGCGGCGCTGCTCGGCGAGGTGCTCGCCGTCGAGGCCACGGGGCTCGACGTCGCGATCGGAGCCGATTCGTTCGCGGTGGCCGCCGGCGCGAGCACGTCGTTCCGCGGCAACGCGATGCCGAACCGCGAGTGCTGCAAGATGCCGTACAACGTCTGGTACGACCCGTTCGAGCCGCTCGTCGGCCGGCGCGTCGGCGAAATCGCGCGCTGGCACTTCGCGCCGTCCGCGCTCGGCGCGGAGTTCGTGCGCTGCAACGAGAACAGCGCGTCGTTCGGCGCGTTCGGCGCCGGTCGCTGACGCGGCCCGCGCTCAGGCCGCTTCGGGCGTGTCGAGCGCGTCGAGCGAATCGAGCGATTGCAGCGCTTCGGTCGTCTGCACGTCCGCCGGCCGGCCGTCGGCGTTCGTCGCGCTGCCGAGCAGCAGGCGCGTGACGTTCAGCGCGAGCATGCCGTCGACGTTGGCGCGGTCGCGCTCGTAGAACGCGAAGTGCGCGTCGTGCAGCTCGAACATGCGGTTGAACAGCTGCTGGATCTGGTACTCGAGCGCGGCGCGCAGCATCTCGCGCGGCACCTTGCCCTCGCGCTCGAGCAGCTCACCGAGCTTGAGGTTGCGCATCGTGTTCGCCTTCGCGAGCACGGCGTACAGCGCGCGCTCCTCGATCGCCTTCTTCGCGAGCAGGATCTCGCCCAGGCGCAGTCCGGCGGGCGTGTTGTCGCTCGACGCGTGGATGACCGCGCCGTCGCGCAGGCCGATCACGACCGTCTCCGACAGCGAGGTCACCTCGAGCACGCCCGTCTTCTGGTGCGAGGCGAGGAAGCCGAGCGTCTCGGGCACCGTGATCGCCGGCGACTGCCCTTGGAACGTCGGCTTCGTGCCGCTCTTGTAGATGTCCGCCTGCGACGGCTCGCGCTGCGCGAGCCCGTCGATCAGGTGGTCGGCGACCGAGTGCACCATCGAGGCACTTCCGCCCGCTCGCATCTCGTCCAGGCGCAGACCGGTCGACGGCTGCAGGCTCGACAGCGCCGACTCGAGGAAGTGCATCGCCGAGCGCGCCTTCCCGTGCTGAGCGCTCTGCGCGCCGGCCTCGCCGGTCATCTTCGTCAGCGCCCGTGCGCGCGAGAGCAGCGAGCGGCAGGCGCGCGCCATCTCGTCGAAGGTGCGGTCGACGCTCGAATCGAATCGTTCCGGTTGTACGGCCACTGAGGGGTCTCCCTGGGGGGTCTCCGAAGTCGCCTTTTCGGCCCAGATGGCGCAATCGCTTGAGCCCCGCGCGCACGGTTTGCGCGGTCGGCGGCCGGTGCGGGGCGCGCCGGAAAGTTCTTCCGCCGCGCGCTCAGCGCAGTGCGCGGTACGCGTCGGGCGCGAACGAGTCGACCTGCACGGCGTCCCAGCGCTCGCGCTCGGCGCGTTCGAGCGCGGCCTGCTCGGCGGGCGTGATCACGCCCGCGTGCACCGCGCGCTCGCGCAGCGTCGCGGCGGGCTCGCGCGCGATCACCTTGGCGCGCAGCGCGTCCTTGATCTTGCGCTCGGGCTCGCGCGACGCGAGCACGGCTGCGAGCGCGCGCTCGAGCACGCCCAGACCGGCCTCGCCGAGCGCGGGCCGGAAGATGTCCGCCGTCACCGCGTCGCGCGCGGGGCCGCCGTCGACCACGGCGCGCGCGGCGGCCGCGCCGAGGCGATCGGACGGCGCGCGCAGCCCCGAGAACGGCGGCAGCACGATCGGACGCGCGAGCCAGGCCGCGGCGCGCACCGGGAAGTTGTCGAGGTACTCGCGCAGCGCGCGCTGCGCCTCGCACAGCGCGTGCTCGACCGACCAGCGCATCAGCGGCAGCTCGGCCGCGCGCTCGCCGTCGTCGTGCCAGCGCTTGATCGAAGCCGACGCGAGGTACATCCACGCGAGGCAGTCGGCGAGGCGGCCGGTGACCTTCTCCTTGCGCTTGAGATCGCCGCCGAGCGAACCCATCGCGAGGTCGGCGCTGAACGCGAACGCCGAGCTCAGGTACGTCAGTCGGCGCAAGTACGCCGCGCTGGCCCCGTGACCCGGGACGCTGGCGAGCCGACCGCGCGTCAGACCGAGCGCGAGCGAGCGCGCGGCGCTCTGGAACACGAACGCGACGTGCGAGAAGAACGCGCGCTGGAAGCCGCCGACGTCCTGCGCCGCCGCGAGGCGCATCTCCTCCTGCGCCCACGGATGGCAGCGGATCGCGCCCTGCCCGAACACGATCATCGAGCGCGTCAGGATGTTCGCGCCTTCGACCGTGATGCCGATCGGCGTCGCCATGTACGCGGGCGCGATGATGTTGCGCGGGCCGCGCGAGATCGCGGCGCCGCCGAGGATGTCCATGCCGTCGTTGACGACGGTGCGCATGCCCTCGGTCGTCCAGCGCTTCGCGATCGCGGAGACGACCGACGGCTTCTCGCCGGCGTCGACGGCTCCCGCAGTGAGCCTCCGCGTCGCGTCGATCGCGTACGTGAGCGCCGCGATGCGCGCGAGCGGTTCCTCGACGCCTTCGAAGCGCGCGATCGGCAGACCGAACTGCTCGCGCACCGATGCGTAGGCCGACGTCGTGCGCAGCACGAGCTGGCTCGCACCGGTCGACAGCGACGGCAGCGAGATTCCGCGGCCGGCGGCCAGGCACTGCATCAGCATCCGCCAGCCGTGCCCGGCGAGCTTCGGTCCGCCGATGATGAACTCGACCGGCACGAACACGTCGTGGCCGCGCGTCGGACCGTTGTGGAACGGCACGCCCAGCGGATCGTGCCGCTCGCCGATCTCGACGCCCGCCGTGGTCGCGGGGATCAGCGCGCACGTGATGCCGAGCTCGACCTCACCGCCCAGCAGTCGCTCGGGATCCTCGAGCACGAACGCCAGGCCGAGCACGGTCGCGATCGGCGCGAGCGTGATGTAGCGCTTGTTCCACGACAGGCGCATGCCGAGCACCTCGCGCCCTTCGAACGTGCCGCGGCACACGACGCCCCGCGCCTGCATGCCGCCGGCGTCGGAGCCCGCGCCGGGCTCGGTCAGCGCGAAGCACGGCACCTCGCGCCCGTCGGCCAGACGCGGCAGCCAGTGCTGCTTCTGCTGTTCGGTGCCGTAGTGCAGCAGCAGCTCGGCCGGACCGAGCGAGTTCGGCACCATCACGCTCACCGACAGCGTCGCGCTGCGCGAGGAGAGCTTCGTGACGACCGCCGAGTGCGCGAGCGCGCTGAAGCCGAGGCCGCCGTACTCCTTGGGGATGATCATCCCCATGAAGCGGTCGCGCTTGATCTTCGCCCAGACTTCCTCGGGCAGATCGCCGCGCTGGACGACCGCGTGGTCGGTGACCATGCGGCACAGCTCTTCGCACGGGCCGTCGAGGAACGCGCGCTCCTCGTTCGACAGCGGTTTGCAGCGGAAGTCGAGCAGGCGCCGCCACGCGGGCGCGCCCGAGAACAGATCGCGGTCGAACCACACGGTGCCCGCTTCGAGCGCGACGCGCTCGGTCTCGCTCATCCGCGGCAGGATCGGCGCGACGATGCGGTAGACGAGCGGCCCGAGCAGCGCGCGGCGCAGCGGCGTCGGCCCGAGCACGAGCGTTGCGACCGCCCAGGTGCCGATCAGGATCCACAGCGCGACCTTCTCGCCGTCGCGCGCGTCGAAGAACTCGTCGAACGAGTCACGGCGATACAAGCGCCAGCACCAGTACGCGAGTCCGAGCCCGCACGGCGCGATCCACGCCCACGAGCCGCGGCCGAGGTAGCACAGCGCCCACGCGAGCAGCACGAGCGCAGCGATAGCGATCCAAGTCATCGTCGGAGAGGCTCCAGGGGGGAGAGCTTGGCCCCCTTTCGGGCGTTTTCCAAGCAAGCTGGAATTCGCGGAAGTACGGAGCCCGCCTCGATTCCGCCGACTTGAAGTACGGAGCCCGCCTCGATTCCGCCGACTTGGAAGTTTCGAGCTCGCCTCGAGTCGATCGAGCTCGCGATGCGAGCTC
>SCVU01000526.1 GCA_004296785.1 Planctomycetota bacterium | reverse complement strand
TTGCGCGCGGACATGCGCGCGGCGACCGCGGCGCGCGCTTCGTCGCGACCCGAAGCGAGCAGCGCGCGCGCGCCCGCGAGCAGCAGCACCGGATCGTCCTCGGCGAGCGCGAGGCGCGCCGCGGCGAGTCCGTCGTCGCCCGCGAGCAGCAATCGACCGGACGCGCGCTCCAGGCGCGTCGCGTCGGACGGCTGCGCGCCGGCGAGATCGCTGCGCAGCGCCGCGAGCCACTGCTCGCCGGCCGCCAGCGGCAGCGTCGGCAGCGCGCCCGCGTGGCCGTCGGCCGCGCGCGCGGCGCCGGGGACTTCGAGCGTGACGTCGCGCGACTTCGGCGCGCTGCCGGAGACGCCGATGCCGGGTTCGTTCGAGCCCGCGTTCGCGCGCAGTCCGCGCTGCAACTCGCCCGCGAGCTCGGAGCCCACCGGTTGCGGCGCGGCGGGCGGCTGCCCGTTCGCCGACGGCGCGCCCGACTTCGCGCCCGCGGCCGGCTTGGCCGGCGGCTTGGAGCTGCTCGACGCGCCGGAGGCCGGGCGCGACGCGGGACTCGGGCGCGGGAGGTCGAGCTGCGCGGCGAGCGGCGACAGCGCCGGCGCGAGGACGAGCGTGAGCAGGCGGAGGTTCATGGTGCGGCGCGAAAGGGGCGCGCGAATCGTTCAGGATCCACGCGCGGCGCTGAAAACACAATCAGCGGGCACAATGTCCGCCGCAATGTCCGCCCCGCGCGCCTTCCACGCCCCTACCGGAGCTCCGGCGCTGAGTTTCACGACGCTGCGGCCGTGGCTCGCGGCGCGCTTCGGCGGCACGCTGCACCGCGTCGCGCTCGACGCCGGCTCGGATTGTCCGAACCGCGACGGCACGAAGGGACGCGGCGGCTGCGTGTACTGCGACGTCGAGGGCTCGGGCACCGGCGCGGCGAAGAGCGGGCTCGATCTCGCCGCGCAGCTCGCGGCCGGCATCGAGCGCGTGCGGCGCCGCGAGCCCGACTGCGGCGTCGTCGCGTACTTCCAGAGCTACTCGAACACGTACGTCGAGCCCGCGCGCCTCGACGAGGTGCTCGCCGTGCTCGAACCGCACCTCGAGCGCGACATCCGGGTCGTCGCGCTCGCGACGCGGCCGGACACGCTGCCCGACTGGGCGCTCGAGCGGCTCGCGCGCCTCGCCGAGCGCGTCGAGGTCTGGCTCGAGCTCGGGCTCGAGGTCGCCGACGACGCGATCCTCGCGGCGATCAATCGGCACCACACGGTCGAGGACTTCCGCGCGGCGGTCGAGCGCGCGCACGCGCGCGGGCTGCTCGTCGTCGGGCACGCGATCCTCGGATTGCCGGGCGACGGGCGCGAGGGCGCGCGGCGCACGGCCGAGATGCTCGCCGAATCAAGCTGCGCGGGCGTCAAGGTGCACCAGCTGATGATCCTGCGGCGCACGATCCTCGAGAAACGCTGGCGCGCCGGGGAGATCGAGACGCTCGACGAGAAGACGTACGTCGCGTGGCTCGCCGACTTCGTCGAGCGCTTGCGGCCCGAGCAGGTGCTGCACCGGATCACCGGCGACGCGGCCGACGCGGACCTGCTCGCGCCGCGCTGGGAGCTCGACAAGAACGATCTGCGCAATCGGCTCGAGGACGAGCTCGTGCGGCGCGGGACGCGTCAGGGATCGAGCGCGCGCGGAGCGCGCTGAGCGCGGATCGCGCGACTCAGTCGCGCAGGAACAGGATCCGGTCGCAGCTCTGGCAGCGCACCAGCTCGACGCCGCGCGCCAGGCGCACGTACACGTTCGGCGGCACGTTGATGTAGCAGCCCTGGCAGATCCGATTGTCGAGCTCCGCCAGCGCCAGCCCGTCGCGCAGCTCCAGCGTCTGCTCGTACGCGCGCAGGATGTCCGGCTGGATCTGGTCGACGCCGCGCGACTTGCGCTGCGCCTGCAGCGCGTCGAGCTTCTTCTTCGCGACCGCCGCTTCCTTCTCCGCGTTCGCGAGGAACTCCTCGTAGATCTTCTGCTCGGCCTCGATCTCGGCGCGGATCGGAACGGCGACCTTCTCCTGCGCCTCGGCGGCCTCCATCAGCCGCAGCGATTCCTCCTCGGCCTCGCTGATCTCCTTCTTCACGCTGCGGATCTCGTGCTGGAAGGCCGCGACGCTGGCCGCGTCCTGCCGCGACGCCATCGACTCGGTCTCGAGCTTGCGCATCCGCTGCCGCTGCTGCGTCGCGAGGTCCTCGAGCTCCTTCAGCTTGACCTTGCCCAGGCGCAGCTCGCTCTCGGTCTCGCCCAGGCGAGCGCGCTTGGCTTCGATCTCGGCGCGGCGCTTGTCGCGCTCGCGCGGCAGCCGGCGCAGCTCCTCCTTGACTCGGTAGATCTCGCGGTCGACTTCTTGCAGGTCCAGGAGGGCTCGCAGAACTTCGCGCATGTTCGTCGCCAAGGGGGCGAAGAGTCTACGCAACGGATGCGGCCCGCGTCCATGCTCCTGCGGAACGCGCTCCGTCCGGGGAGGTCGAAGCTCCCGCGGACGGAGGGATCGGCGGCGCTCAGTCGAGATCGCTGTCGGACAGGTCGGCGCCGGCTTCTTCCAGCTCGAGCTCGGCATCGTCGATCTGGATGCCGTCGAGGAAGCTCGACAGCTGCCGCGCGCGCACGGGGTGGCGCAGCTTGCGCACCGCCTTGGCCTCGATCTGCCGCACCCGCTCGCGCGTGACGCGGAAGATGCGGCCGACCTCCTCGAGCGTGTACGTGTACCCGTCGCCGATGCCGTAGCGCAGCTTGATGATCTCGCGCTCGCGGAAGGTCAGCGTGTTCAACACGTCGTTGATCCGCTCCTTCAGCATCTCGTGGCCGGCGGCCTGCACCGGGCTCTCGGCCGATTCGTCCTCGATGAAGTCGCCGAAGTACGAGTCGTCCGAGTCGCCGATCGGGCGATCGAGCGAGATCGGGTGCTTCGAGATCTTCATCACGCGCTTGGCCTCGTCGACCGAGATGCCGCTGGCCTCGGCGACCTCCTCGACGGACGGCTCGCGGCCCTTCTGCTGCAACAGCTTCTTCGAAGCGTTGCGCAGCTTGCTCATCGTCTCGATCATGTGGACCGGGATGCGGATCGTGCGCGCCTGATCGGCGATCGAGCGCGTGATCGCCTGGCGGATCCACCACGTCGCGTACGTCGAGAACTTGTAGCCGCGGCGGTACTCGTACTTCTCGACCGCCTTCATCAGGCCGGTGTTGCCCTCCTGGATCAGGTCGAGGAACGACAGCCCGCGGTTGCGGTACTTCTTCGCGATCGACACGACGAGGCGCAGGTTGCCGCTCGACAGCTCGCGCTTGGCCTTCTCGTACTCGTTGAAGTGCAGCTTGACCTGTTCGAGGCGCCGCTTGAGTCGGTCGGTCGGCTCGAGGGCCATGAACTCCATCTCGACGAGCCGCTCGGCGAGCTCCTTCGACAACTGCGGCGGCTTCTTCGCCGCGCGCAGCGCCGCGAGCTTGCGCTCGATCGAGCGCATCTCGCGGAAGTGCTCGTCGATGTCGTCGATGTACGGACGCACCTTCTTGACCTGCAGGTGGCACTCCTCGACGAGGATGATCAGCTTGCGGCGCAGGCGCTGCACGCGCGTCAGCGAATCGCTGCGCTCCTTCTTCGAGAGCGCCGGATTGAGCAGCGGCCGGTACTCCTCCTTGAGCCGCGCGAGCAGCGCGCGGATCGTCACGATGTTGACGGGCAGCCGCTTGGCGAGGAACTGCTTGCCGAGCGTCTCGACGATCTTCGGATCGTCGTCGGGCTTCGGATTCGGGTTGACCTTCAGCGTGCGGTCGAACGCGAGCTCGCCGCGCTCGACCTCCTCGAGCGTCTTCAGCGACTTCGTCAGCGACAGGCCCGAGCCGACCGCCTTCTTGCGGAAGCGCTTGCGCGTGATCTCGATGGTCTTGGCGAGGAAGATCTCCTGCTCGCGCGTGAGCAGCGGGATCTCGCCCATCTGCGTCAGGTACATCCGCACCGGGTCGTCGATCTTCTCGGGCATCACGCCGCGCGGCAGCGGCGCCGACTCGACCGGCTCCTCGACGGCGCCGACGGGCTCGCTGAGGTCGAGCAGATCGCCCGCCTCGTCCTCGGTGTCGCCGAAGCCGGCCTCCTCGCCCGCCGGTTCCGGATCGTCGAGCACGTCGACGCCGGCCTCCTCGAGCGCGACGAAGACCGCGTCC
>SCVU01000525.1 GCA_004296785.1 Planctomycetota bacterium | reverse complement strand
GTCAGCATCGAGCTCGGGTTCGGGCAGGACTTCGTCGGTCATGGCGGGTGGGGGCGTCGCGTGGGGCGCGCGCTGGGGTGGTGTCGCGCGGGGCGCGGGGTGCGTCGAGCCCGGGATCTTATGCCGACCGGGGGACACGGTCAAATCGGCGAACGTAGAGTACGCACCCCCATGAGCTGCCTGTTCTGCCGCATCGCCGCCGGTGAGATCCCGAGCCAGACCGTCCTCGCCGACGAGCACGTGGTCGCGTTCCGCGACATCCGCCCGCAGGCGCCGAGCCACGTGCTCGTGATCCCGCGCCGGCACGTCGATTCGCTGTGGGAGCTCGACGATCGCGAGCTGGCCGGGCGCCTGCTCGCCGCGGCGGCCGAGGTCGCGCGCGCCGAGAAGCTCGAGCAGGGCTTCCGGCTGATCGCGAACGCGCGCGAGCACGGCGGCCAGGAGGTCGGGCACCTGCACCTGCACGTGCTCGGCGGCCGGCCGCTCGGCCGGATGCTGTCGAAGCCCTGACGCGCGCGCCTCGCGCAACCTCGCGCTTGCAACATCCTTCGCGCGAAGCGCCGCTTTCGCGCTTGCATCGCGCGCGCGCGCCCGCTCCACTCCGCCCGTGGACAAGCTCGTGATCGAAGGCGGCGCGCGCCTCGACGGCGCGGTGAAGATCTGCGGCGCGAAGAACTCCGTGCTGCCGGTGATGGCGGCCGCGCTGTTGGCCGAGCAACCGCTGCGCGTCCCCAACGCGCCGCAGCTGCACGACGTCGGCACGATGGCGGTGCTGCTGCGCGAGCTCGGCGCGTCGGTCGAGCGCTACGCCGACGGCGGCGTCGAGATCTGCGCGGAGGGGCCGCTGTCGGACAAGGCGCCCTGGGAGACCGTGCGCAAGATGCGCGCGTCGATCTGCGTGCTCGGTCCGCTGCTCGCGCGCCTCGGCCGCGCCGACGTGTCGCTGCCCGGCGGTTGCGTGTTCGGCGTGCGCCCGATCGACGTGCACCTGAAGGGCTTCGAAGCGCTCGGCGCGAAGGTGCGCGTCGAGCACGGCTTCATCGTCGCGGAGGCGCCGAAGGGCGGCCTGCGCGGCGCCGAGGTGTTCCTCGGCACGGCCTTCGGCTCGTCGGTGACCGGCACGGCGAACGTGCTGATGGCCGCGGTGCTCGCGCGCGGCCGCACGGTGATCCACTACGCGGCCTGCGAGCCCGAGGTCGAGGACCTGTGCCGCTGCCTCGTCGCGATGGGCGCGAAGATCGAGGGCATCGGCTCGCCGATGCTCGTGATCGACGGCGTCGAGCGCCTGGGCGGCGCGACGCACGCGGTGATCCCCGATCGCATCGAAGCGGGCACGTACCTGTCCGCCGGCGCGATGACCGGCGGACGCGTGCGCGTGACCGACATGCGGCCGGTGCACCTGTCCGCGTACCTCGATCGGATGCGCGAGGCGGGACTGCCGTTCGAGTGCGGGCCCGATTGGGTCGAGACGCAGCCGCAGCAGGAGTCGAGCGGCGCGCACGGCTTCCCGCCGCGGCCGCGGCCGACCGACGTCACGACGCAGACGTACCCGGGCTTCCCGACCGACCTGCAGGCGCAGTGGATGACGCAGATGTGCTTCGCCGACGGCGTGTCGGTGATCAACGAGGTCATCTACCCCGATCGCTACATGCACGTCGCGGAGCTCGCGCGCCTCGGCGCGCAGGTGCGGCGGCAGGGGACGACCGCGATCGTGCAGGGCAAGGCGAGCCTGTCGGGCGCGAAGGTGATGGCGAGCGACCTGCGCGCGTCGGCGGCGCTCGTGCTCGCGGGCCTCGCCGCGCAGGGCAAGACCGAGGTCTACCGCGTCTATCACATCGATCGCGGCTACGAGAAGATCGAGCAGCGGCTGATCGCGCTCGGCGCGAAGATCACGCGCGCGAAGGAGTAGGCGCGCCGTCGCAGGGCCACGTCTTCCACGCAGGACACGGTTGGCCGCGCTAGTCTGGTGCAGCACGAATCGGCCCGGTGCGAACTCCCGGTGGATCTCAGATCCGAGGCCACCCATGCCCAACCTCCTGAATCGGGTCTTTGCCGCGATCTTCGCGAGCGCCGTTTGCTACGGACTCTGTGCGAGCTCGATGGCGCAGTCGGCCGGCGGCAGTAGCGAGCTCTTTCCAGGACGCTTCTTCAGCTCCGACCCGCTGCAGCTGACGGCGACGAGTGCAACGCCGATCCGCCTGGGATTCGCCGACCTCGATCACGACGGGCTGCCCGAGGCTCTGCCGTCGTCATCGACGTTCTCGCCTGAGGGCACCTACGTCCAGCACAACGATGGAGCGAGCGGGTTCTCGGCGCCGGTCCACATCGGTCGGGAGAGGCTCGTCGACGACCTGGATCACGACGGCGTCTCGGATCTCGCCTTCGTCGAGAAGACGACTGGAGCGAGCGTCGACGTGCGCCTCTCGAACGGCAGCGGCGGGTTCGGCCCGGTGATCCACACGTTCCTGCCCGCCGTGCTATCGGTCGGCGAGCTCTCGTGGCGCTCCGCGCAGGTCGATGCCGATGGCCACGCGGACCTGCTCGTGTGGGGGCTGTGGTATCTGCACGTCGTCGTCTTGCGCGGTGACGGCCAGGGTGGATTCACCGCTGCCGTCGGATTCCCGTGCATCGGCAATCCAGCGGACGTGCAAGCGATCGACGCGAACCAGGACGGCGCGCTCGACTTGATCGTCCGCTGCTTCGGTCCCGACTTCTTCGTGCTCCTGGTCTCCAACGGCCAGGGTGGCTTCGCGTCACCCGTCAAGCTCGAAGACATGTCGTGGGGGATCAACGACTTTGCGCTCGGTGACTTCGATGCCAATGGTTGGATCGATGTCGCCGCGAGTCGACCGAACAACGGTGCGCGGCTTCACTTCGCGACTGGGCCCGCCACCTTCGCTCCGTCGGTCCCGATCTTCGGCAGCGCTGGATTCGGTCCGTCACCCGTGGGCTCGTCCTACTCGATCCACGCGCGCGACTACGACGCGGACGGAGTCGAGGACGTCTTGGTCGCGTCGGCGAGCGACACGGGCTGGTACCGCGGAGTTCCAGCGGCAATGCCCGCGGCGTTTCAGAGCCATGGTTTCGCGCTGGCCGTCAGCTATCCGCGGCTCGCCGATCCGGACGCCGACGGCTCGGAAGACTGGGTCGTTCCGTTCGGGAACGGCTTCGCGACTGCCGACTGGAAGGCACCGAAACCGATCGACTCGACGGCGCTCGCCGGCGCGAGTCGATTGCGAGCGACCGACCTCGACCACGACGGCCGACTCGATCTCGTCGGTTTTGTCTCCCAGAAGCTGCAGGTCGCTCTCGGCGACGGCAGCGGTCGATTCGCGCTGCACGACGAAGAGTCGCTCGTGCAGTGCCACGGCCTCGCAACGCTCGACGCCGACGCCGACGGTGCGACGGACGTGATCGCGTCCGTCCCGGGATCTCCGCCGTCCTGGACGCTGTACTCCGGCGACGGCACGGGCAAGCTCGTGTTCCAAGCGGCGCTGCCGGTCCCATCCGGC
>SCVU01000524.1 GCA_004296785.1 Planctomycetota bacterium | reverse complement strand
CTCGACCGCGAAGGGCCTCGCGCTCGCGCGAGGACTGCCCCTGCTCGCGGTTCACCACATCGAGGCACACGTCTACTCCGCGCTGATGGAGGCCGGGTACGACGCGGCGCCTTGCCTCGCGCTCGTCGTCTCGGGCGGCCACACAGCTCTCTACCACGTCCGTGGCCCGCTCGATCTCGAGTACGTCTCGGGGACGAGCGACGACGCGGCCGGCGAGTGTTTCGACAAGATCGCCGCGATCCTCGGCCTCGCGTACCCGGGCGGACCCGCGATCGCCGCGCTGGCGCGCGATGGCGACCCGCACGCGTTCGCGTTCCCCCGCTACCAGCCGCGTGCCGGCGCGCCGGCGTTCTCGTTCAGCGGCCTGAAGACCGCGGTGCTGTACCACGTGCGCGGTCGGGCTGCGGCCCGCGGCATCGACGCGACGACGACCATCGAACGCCGCGCAGACGTCGCGGCGAGCGCACAGGAGGCGATCGTCGACGTGCTCGTCGAGCAGACCCTGGCGGCCGCGCGTGCACTTTCGTCTAATACGGTGCTGGTCGTCGGAGGCGTGGCGTGCAACGCACGCCTACGCGAGCGGATGCACGATGCCGCTCGGTCCCGCGGCCTGCGTTCGATCTTTCCATCGCCGCCGTACTGCACGGACAACGCCGCCATGGTGGCGGGCCTCGGCTGGCACCTGCTCCAAGCCGGGCGCCGCGCCGACCTGTCGCTCGACGCGACCCCGCGCTGAGCGCGCGCCGTGCGACGCGACTCGCTTCCTTGAACGCCTCCGACCTTCGCATCCTGCTCGACGCCGTGCAACGCGGCGAAACCTCGATCGACGAGGCCTTGGAGCGTTTGGCGACCTGGCCGACGGCGAATCTCGGCCATACGCGAGTCGACGTGCAGCGCGAGCTGCGCTGCGGCCATTCAGAGGTCGTCTTCGGCGCCGGCAAGTCGGCGCAGCAGCTCGTCGAGATCGGCGAATGCCTGCTGCGCGACACGGGGCGCCTCCTCGTCACGCGCGTTTCCGACGAGTGCGCGCACGCGGTACGCGCACGACTGCCGCAGCTGCTGCACGACGCTCGCGCGGCGGCACTGCACACGCCGATCGATCGCAGCGGCGACGGACTCGTGCTCGTGGTCTCCGCCGGCACTTCGGACGGGCGCGTCGCGGCCGAGGCGGCACTCACCGCGCGCATGCTCGGCGCGCGCGTCGAGGAGCTCGCGGACGTCGGAGTCGCGGGAATCCACCGGCTGCTCGAGCACACCGACCGGCTGCGCGCTGCGGACGTGCTCGTCGTCGTCGCCGGCATGGAAGGAGCGCTCCCGAGCGTGGTCGGCGGCCTCGTCGATCGCCCGGTGATCGCGGTTCCGACTTCGGTCGGGTACGGCGCATCGTTCGGCGGGATCGCGGCGCTGCTCGCGATGCTGAACTCGTGCGCGGCGGGCGTGACCGTCGTCAACATCGACAAGATCGGAAGAGC
>SCVU01000523.1 GCA_004296785.1 Planctomycetota bacterium | reverse complement strand
TCGTGACCTCCGGCGCGACGGCGGAGGAGTGCGCGCGCGTGCTGCGCGGCGCGCGGCCGAAGAGCGTCGGCGTGCTGTGCCTCGCGCGCGCGTGAGCGTCGTACGGTGCCTGGATCATTTTTGTCGGATTCGCGCGGGCGCGTAGCGCCGCGCGCGAATCCGACAAAAATGATCCAGGCACCGTACGACCACTTTCGCAACCCGCGAGCGCGCTATGCTCTCGCAATGGCCAGGGACAAGACGAAGTGCGGCGACTGCGGTGGACGCATGACGCAGGGATTCGTGCTCGACGTCACGCACGGCGGGCGCGTGACCTCGCGCTGGATCGAGGGCAAGCCCGAGCGCAGCTTCTGGGCCGGCGTCAAGACGAAGGGCCACGAGACGCGCGAGATCGAGAGCTGGCGCTGCGACGACTGCGGCTTGCTGCGCGAGTACGCCGGCAAGGCGATCCTCGCGAACCGCGGCTGGTGAGCGCGAGCGCACCGGAACCCACGCGATGAGCGTCCTCTACGTCGAGCCGTTCGGCGGCATGGCCGGCGACATGTTTCTCGCCGCCTGCCTCGACCTCGGCGATTCGCGCTTCGACCTCGCGCAGCTGCGCGCGTTCTGCCGCGAGTTCCTCGGCGCCGCGGTCAGCCTCGAGACGCGCACCGTGCAGCGCGGCGCGCTGCGCGCGACGCACCTGTCGGTCGCGACGATCGAATCCGCCGCCGCGCGCGCGCCGGTCGGCGCCGTCGGCGCGCCGCAGCAGGACCCCGGCCTCGTGCCGGTCGAGCTCGCGTTCCACGTGCTCGAGGCGCAAGGCGGCGCGATCGAGCGCGGCCTCGCGGACCTGCTCGAGCTCGCCGCGCGCGCACCGCTGTCCGCGCGCGGTCACGAGCGCGCGGCGCGCGTGCTGCGCCGCATCGCCGAAGCCGAGGCGCGCGTGCACGGACTCGATCCCGAGCGCGTGCACTTCCACGAGCTCGGCGCGCTCGACACGCTGGTCGACGTGTGCGGCGCGGTGTACGCGCTCGAGTCGCTGGGCGTCGAGCGCGTGTACGCGTCCGCGCCGCTCGTCGGTTCCGGCACGATCCGCTGCGCGCACGGCGAAGTGCCGGTGCCCGCGCCGGGCACCGCCGAGCTGCTGAAGGGCGTGCCGTGGACCGCGGGCGCGAGCGGCGAGCGCACGACGCCGACCGGCGCGGCGCTGCTCGCCGCGCTCGTCGACTCGTTCGAGCCGCCCGCGGGTTTCTCGAGCGAGCGCATCGGCTACGGCGCCGGCACGCGCGATCCGAAGGACGGGCCGGCGAACGCGCTGCGCGTGCAGCTCGGGCGCGCGGTCGGTGCGAGCGGAGTCGCCGGCGCGGATCCCGCGACGCGCGAGGCCTGGCTGCTCGAGTGCAACCTCGACGACGCGAGCGGCGAGGAGGTCGGGTTCCTGCTCGGCGAGTTGCGCGCGGCCGGTGCGCTCGAGGCGTGGACGCAGGCGCTGTCGATGAAGAAGGACCGGCCGGGCGTGCTGGTCGCCGCGCTGTGCCGCGCCGAGCAGCGCGCGGCGCTGGAGCAGCCGTTCTGGGCGCACACGCCGAGCCTCGGCGTGCGCTGGACGCGCGTCGAGCGGACCGAGCTCGCGCGCGAGGAGATCGTGGTCGAGCTGCGCGGAGCGAAGGTGCGCGTCAAGGTGCGCCGCGCGCCCGGACGCACGCCGACCGCGCTCGATCTCTCGCCCGAGCACGACGATCTCGCGGCGCTGGCGCGCGCGACCGGCGTCGCGCTGCGCGACCTCGAGCGCGAGGCGATCGGGCTCGCGCTCGGGCGGTTCCGCTAGCGCCTGCGCGCGCTACAGAACCATGTGCGCCTTCTCCTCGAGATAGCGCACGAACCGATTCGGTCAGTGGTTGACGGCCGCCCAGGCGAGCAGCACTTCGTCGGCGGTCGCGCGACCAGCGAGGTGATCCAGATACAGAGCCCGCAGCTCTGGCCGCTCGAAGTAGATGCGTTGCTGCTCCTCGCTGCCGTCGATTGCAGCGGACGTCGTTCCACCCAGCGCGCGTCGCACGCCCCATTCAGCGGCGCCGCGCACAAGCGAATGGCACGCGCCGGTGGCAACGATCAGATTCTCGATGTCGTCGATTGCCGGAAGGGACTGCAGGGCAGCGTTCAGGACGCCGCCACTCTCGGGTAGCAGGATCGAGACGGCGTGCACGTACTCGTGCACGAACAGGCACAGCAAGTCGAAGTCGCTCGTATCGGCCAGTCGC
>SCVU01000522.1 GCA_004296785.1 Planctomycetota bacterium | reverse complement strand
GGCGCCCGCCTTCGCGGCCGCCGCGATCGGCACGCGCTGCTTCGACGGAAGCGCGGGCGGCGGCGACTTGTGCTTGGCGGGCGCGGGCGCGTGCTTCGCCGGCGCATGCGCCTTCGAAACGGCCGAGCCCTTCTTCAGCGCGGACTTCTTCGGGGTGGGCATCAGGATGTCCTTTCGAGCGCTGGTCGAGCTCGACGGCGAGGTCTTCGGGGTCATCGCGCGGGTCAACCGACCTTCAGGAGCGAGTGAACGGGGAGTCCGTCGAGCTTCTTGCGGCCCGGCAGGAATGCGAGTTCGATCACGAACGCGCAGGCGACCGGCTTGCCGCCGATCTTGCGCACGAGCTTCACCGCGGCTTCCATCGTCCCGCCCGTCGCGAGCAGGTCGTCGATCAGCAGCACCTTCTGGCCCGGCTTGCACGCGTCCTCGTGGATCTCGATCGCGTCCTTGCCGTACTCGAGCTCGTACGACTCGCTGGCGGTCTTCCACGGCAGCTTGCCGGGCTTGCGGATCGGAACGAAGCCCTTGTCGAGCCGGTTCGCGAGCGCGCAGCCGAAGATGAACCCGCGCGACTCGATGCCGCAGATCAGGTCGTAGCTGTTCGGATCGACGACGTGCGCGAGCAGATCGATCGCCTCGCGGAACCCCTGCGGGCTCTGCAAGAGCGGAGTGATGTCCTTGAACAGGATGCCCTTCTTCGGAAAGTCGGGTACATCCCGGATGTAGCGATCGATCACGGGGCCTCCTTCCACACACACGGAGACGCGCGCGGGGAGCGGCTCCTGCGGGGGGGGTGAGTATCGGGTGAGGGCAAGCGCGACCTGAGGCCGAGGCTACATTTCCTCGGGTGCCGCCAGGCCGAGCAGCCGCAAGCCGTTAGCTATAGCGATCTTGACGCCTCGAACAAGAGCGAGGCGCGCGCTCGTGACGGCCGGTGCTTCGCCGAGCACCTTGTTGCCGCGCTCGGCGAGCCAGGAGTTGTACTCGCGGCACAGGCCGAGCAGGTACTGCGCGAGCTCCGACGGCTCGGCCTTGGCCGCCGCGGTCCGCACGACGGTGGGGAAGCGGCCGAGCTGCAACAGGACCGGGCTCGCGCTCGCGATCGCGCGCCAGTCGGGCTCGGCGCCGCCCTCGCCGGCAGCCGCGGCCTTGCGCAGGATCGAGCACGACCGCGCGTGCGTGTACATCACGTACGGACCGGTCTCGCCCTCGAAGCTCGTGACCTCGTCCTTCTCGAAGATCACGTCCTTGATCCGCTCGCGCTTGAGGTCGTTGAACACGAGCGCGCCGATGCCGACCTGCTCGGCGACCGCCTCGAGGTTCGCGAGCCCGGCGCTCTTCTCCTTCACGCGTTCGCGCGCCGCGTCGACGACCTCGTCGAGCAGCTCGTCGAGCACGAGCACCGCGCCCTTGCGGCTGGCGATCTTCACGCGGCCGGGGCCGAGCAGGAGGCCGAAGTCGACGTGCTCGACGCGCGGCTCCCAGGCCAGTCCCATGCGCTTCAGCACGGCCTTGAGCTGGCGGAAGTGCAGCTTCTGCTCGCCGCCGACCACGTACAGGCAGCGCTCGAACTCGAACTCCTTCCAGCGGTCGAAGACCGCCGCGAGATCGCGCGTCGCGTACAGCGTCGTGCCGTCGCTCTGGCGCAGCAGGCACGGCGTCTCCTTGAGGCCCTTGTCGATCTCGCCGAGCATCACGACGAGCGCGCCCTGGCTGACCTCGGCGACGCCGGCCGCTTCGACGCGCGCGATCGTCGGCTGCAGGTGCGATTCGAAGTAGCTTTCGCCGCGCACGAGGTCGTGCGCGACGCCGAGGCGCGCGAAGGTCTTCGCGAACGCGGCGAGCGAGACCTGCGTGACCCAGCGCCACTGCTTGCGCACGTCGCCGTCGGTGCCGCTCTCGAGCTCGCGGTACGCGTCGCGCGCTTCCTTCGCGAACGCTGCGTCGTAGCTCGCGCTCTTCTCGTCGATCGCGGCCTTGCTGCGCTGGTACAGCGCGAGCAGGCCCATGACCGGATCGCGCTCGAGGTCGACCTCGCCGCGCCAGCGGCGCAGCGCGACGACGAGCGCGCCGAACTGCGCGCCCCAGTCGCCGATGTGGTTGATGCCGACGGTGCGGTAGCCGAGCGCCTGGTGCAGCCGCACGAGCGCCATGCCGAGGATCGTCGAGCGCAGGTGGCCGACGTGCATCGGCTTGGCGATGTTCGGCGAGCCGTAGTCGATGACGATCGTGCGGCCCGCACCTTCGGTGCTGCTGCCGAATGCGGCGCCGCGCGCTTCGATCTCGCCGAGGATCGTACGGGCGAGCGCGCCGCGCTCGATCTGGAAGTTCAGGTACGGCCCGGTCGCCGTGCACGCGATGCCGGAGAGCGCGGCGGCGAGCTTCGGCGCGAGCGCGGCCGCGATCGCGGGCGGCGCGGCCTTCTGCGCTTTCGCGAGCGCGAAGCACGGGAACGCGAGGTCGCCCTGCTCGGGATTCTTCGGGCTTTCGAGCCGGATCTCGGCGTCGGGGAGGCCGGTCGCGGCGGCGATGGCGGCGCGGATCGTGTCGACGAAGGCCTGCATGAGGAGTGCGGGCCATCGTGCCCGATCGCACGGCGCGATGCGAGCGGTTCCGATCCGGCGGCGGCGCTGCAACCGTCGCGGCGCGCCTTCGACGCGCGGCATGCGGTTCGCGCTCGTTCGCGAGGAGCGTCCCATGCAGCCACGCATCACCTGCTCGATCCTGTTCGCAGTCCTCGCCACCTCGGTCGCCGCTGCGCAGAACTGCAAGCTCTCCACCGACGTCACGCGCATCTCCGTCGCCGCGGGCGGCGTGCAGAAGCTCGCGATCGACGTCGGTCCGGCCAACGCCGGCCTCTACTACGTGCTCGGCTCGTTCAGCGGCACGTCGCCGGGCTTCGATCTCGGGTTGCACTACCCGCTGAATCTCGATCACTACCTCGTCGACTCGTGGGTCGGCGCGCTGCGACTCGCGCCGGGCGGCGGCGTCGCCTCGACGAACGCAGCGGGTCAGGCGACGTTCGATCTCGTCGTGCCGCCCGGGAGCCTCGCCGCGCTCGCCGGACTTCGCGCGCACCACGCGGTCGCGCCGCAGAGCCAGCTGACGCTGCTGCACACCTGCGTCACGAATCCGGTGGCGCTGCAGCTCGTGCCGTGACGCTGCGAGCCGAGCTCGGTCGCGCCGGCGACTGGGCGCCGACTACTGGATCGTCACCTTCACGCCGTTCGACGCGCAGTACTGCTGCGGCACGCCGGGGTCGTAGACGAACGCCTGCATCGTCGCGCTCGCGCCCGCGGCCGTCGTCGGCACGCTGAACGGATACGTGAACTTGCCTTCGGCCGGACCGACGCCGGGCAGCGGCCCGGTCGGGAACACGCCGACGACCGGCGCGATGTGCAGCGTGCAACCACCCGCGAGCGGCAGCACGCCCTGTCCGATGCCGAGCAACAGGAACGCCGGCGCGCCGCCGAAGCCCTTGTTGATCGTGTAGTACACCGTCTCGCCGGTCTCGGCGCAGCCCCAGCCCCACAGCCGCGGCGGCACGTGGTGCGTGCACGCGCAGCCGCCGCCCCACACGGAGAAGTCGCCGCCGCAGCCGGTGAACACCGTCGCCGTGCCCGCGCGCTCGCCGACCGCGAAGTCGATGCGCCCGTCGAGGTCGAGGTCGCCGACGCCCGCGACCGCGTAGCCGAAGAACGGCCCGCTGCCGCTGACGCGGTAGATCGTGTCGCCGTAGCGGATGGTCTTCACGTCGGCGTAGTTGCCGCCGATCGCGCCGACGATCACGTCGTCGAATCCGTCGCCGTCGACGTCGCCCGCTTCGTCGACGCTGAAGCCGAACCACGTGCAGCCGGGCTCGCCCTTGAGGTCGTGCATCAACCCGCCGTTCGAGCCCGAACACACGCGCGCCGAGCCGGGCATCGAGCCGCCGCACAGCTCCGAGCCCGCGTTGCCGACGACGACGTCCGCGTGGCCGTCGCTGTCGGCGTCGCCGGCGCCGCTGATGCCGCGCGGCCCCTGCGTCACGGGCACCGTCGACGGGAACGCGAGCAGCGCGACGCCGGTCCGACCCGAGTACGCCCAGCCGCCGGCGGGGCAACCGGGACCGCCGAGGCGGCTCAGCACGCCGAGGTCGACGACGCCGTCGGCATCGACGTCGCCGACGCCGTCGACCGAGATCCCAAAGCCGCTGCCCGGCATGCAGCCGGAGAGCGTGAGCAGCACGCCGCCGGTCGCGCCGGAGTACACGATCGCGCTGCCGACGCCGAGGCTCTGCGCGTCGTCGTGACGCGCGCCGACGATCACGTCGTCGAATCCGTCGCCGTCGACGTCGCCGCACCCGGCCACCGAGCTGCCGAAGTACGACAGCGGCGCGGGGCCGGTCCACTCGTGCAGCAGCGCGCCGGTCGCGCCGGAGTAGACGCGCGCGGCATTGCCCGACGCGCTGAGGCCGCAGCCGACGATCCAGTCGGCGGAGCCGTCGCCGTCGACGTCGCCGGCGCCGTCGACCGCGTAGCCGACGCGCTCGTTCGGCTGCGTGCCGAAGCGCACCGCGAGCTGCGACGCGTCCTTGCCCGACTGCAGGAACGCCGCGCCGCCGTCGAGCGCGCCGCCGTCGTCGCCCGGCGCGCCGACGACGAAGTCGGGGAAGCCGTCGCCATTCGCGTCGCCGACGCGGCCGAGCGCGGAGCCGAACTGGTCGGTCGGCGCGTGACCGGGGAACGTGTAGAGCGGATGTTGCGCAGTCGCCGCGCAGGCGAGGCCGGCCGCGGCGAACGCGGTTGCGAACGCGATCTGCATCCGTTCCAGGCTAGCGTCGCGCCGCGGGAGCGGGGGAGCGAAGTCGTGCGCGCGCTCGGCCCCGGTCAGGCCCAGCTCTCCCACTCGGCGTTCTTGAGCTCGAGCTCGCGTTCGACTTCGGCGAGCCGCACCTGCGTGTCGCGCATCTTGGCGGCGTTGCGATAGACGTCCTCGGTCACGAGCGCGGCCTCGAGTTCGCCCTTTTCCTTCTCGAGCGCGATGATCGACTGCTCGATCTTCTCGAGCAGCCACGGATTCTTCGCGCGGCCGCCGCCGGCGCGCGCGGCCGGCTTCGCGGCGGAGGCGTTCGCCGCGCCGGAAGCGGCGCCCGAAGTCGTGCCCGCTGCCGCGCCCGCGGCGGCAATCGCCGCGGCCGCCGCGACGCGCTCCTTCTCGGCCTGCGCCGTCGCGCGCTTCGCGTCGGCGGCTTCTTTCGCCTGCTTCGCTGCGAGCGCCGCGTCGCGCTCGCGCAGCACGAACGCGCGCCAGGCCGAGTAGTTGCCCGCGACGCGCCGCACGCGGCCGTCCTTCACCTCGAGCGTGACGTCGCACAGGTTGTCGAGGAACTCGCGGTCGTGGCTGACGACGACGAGCGAGCCGTCGAACGCGTCGAGGAACTCCTCGAGTGCTGTTCGAGCGGCGAGGTCGAGGTGGTTCGTCGGCTCGTCGAGCGCAAGCCAGTTCGGCTGTTCGAGCACGAGCAGCGCGAGCGCGAGGCGCGCGCGCTCGCCGCCCGAAAGCGTCGTGACCGCCGCGTTCACCTGCTCGCCGCGGAACAGGAACTTCGCGAGGTGCGAGCGGATCTCGAGGTCGGTCAGCAGCGGCCACGAGCGCAGCACGTACTCGTACGGCGTCTTCGGTCCGTACTCGCCGGTGCCCGCCAGCTCGGCGCTCTCCTGGTCGAAGTAGCCGCACACGGTCTTGTGCCCCGGCACGACCGAGCCGGCGAGCGGCTGCGCGCGGTTCGCGAGCACGCGCAGCAGCGTCGTCTTGCCCGAGCCGTTGCGGCCGACGATGCCGACGCGCTCGCCGCGCTCGATGCGGATGTCCGCGTGCTCGACGATCTTGCGCGCGCCGTGGCCGACCGCGAGGTCGACGGTCTCGAGCACCGACTCGCCGCTGCGCTCGCCGCTCTTCATCCGGATCACCGGGCGGCGCACGTCGTGCCACGGTTCCGGCAGCCGCACGAGATTCTCGAGCTTCTTCTGCCGGCCCTTCGCCTCGCCGGTGCGCTGGCTGCCCATGTGGCGGCGGATGAACTCCTCTTCCTTGCGGATGAAGTCCTGCTGCTCGCGCCACGCGCGCTCGTCGGCCTTGAAGCGCTCGCCCTTGATCGCGACGTAGCGCGTGTAGTTGCCGAGATAGCGCGTGAGCATGCCGCGCTCGAGCTCGTAGATCACGTCGACCGCGCGGTCGAGCAGTCGGCGGTCGTGCGAGACGACGAGCACCGCGCCGCGCAGCTCCTTCACGTACGCCTCGAGCCACTCGATGCCCTCGAGGTCGAGGTGGTTGGTCGGCTCGTCGAGCAGCAGCACGTCGGGCGCCGCGACGAGCTCGCGCGCGAGCAGCGCGCGGCTCTTCTCGCCGCCCGACAGCGTGCGCGCGTCGCGGTCCCACAGCGACTGCGCGAGGCCGATGCCGTCGAGCACGCTCTCGACCTTGTGCTCGCTCTTCCAGCCGCCGAGGAATTCCATGCGCGCACTGAGCTCGCCGTGGCGCGTGAGGACGCGTTCGAGCGCTTCGCCCTCGAGCGCGCCCATCGCGTGCTCGAGCTCGCCGAGCTCGCGCGCGACGTCCTGCGCCTCCTGCATGCCGGACTCGACGTAGCTGCGGACCGTCGTGCCGTCGGGGAAGACGGGGCGCTGGCTGACGTAGCCCAGCCGCACGCCGCGCTGCACGTCGACCTTGCCGCCGTCGGGCTGGTCCTCGCCCTCGATCAGGCGCAAGAGCGTCGTCTTGCCCTCGCCGTTGCGGCCGACGAGGCCGATCTTCTCGCCGGCCTCGATGCGCAGGTCGACGCCGTTCAAGACGTCGCGCGCGCCGAAGTGGCGCTTGAGTCCGGTGGCGAGGACGAGGCTCATGCGAAGCCGCGTAGCGTAGCAGCAGGCCGGAAGCGTCGGATGTACCGAGCCCGCCTCGATTCCGCCGACTTGGAGAAATTGAACCCGCCTCGTTCGAGCCGCGGGACGCGGCTCGAACGAGGCGGGTTCAATTTCTCCAAGTCGGCGGAATCGAGGCGGGCTCGGTACATCCGACGCCGACGCAGCCGTTCCGCGACGCTATTCTCTCCGCGCATGCCCGCCCCTCCGCCCGATGCGCGCACTTGCCTCGCGACGGCGACGACGGTCGCGCGCTGCGGCGACGACGGCGTCGTGCTGCGCGTGCTGCCCGACGAGCCGTTCCCGCGCGTGCGCGCGAGCCGCTTCTTCATGCTGCGCCGCGAAGACGGCTCGATGCCGCTCGTGCCGCGGCCGTTCTCGATCTACCGCCAGCACGGCGCCGAGCTCGAGTTCCTGATCAAGGTGATGGGCCAGGGCTCGCGCGCGCTCGCCGCGCTGCGCGCCGGCGATCGACTGCGCGTGACCGGTCCGCTCGGCAACGGCTGGCCGGCGCTCGCTCCAGTCGCGAACGAGCCGTGGGTGATGCTCGCCGGCGGCATCGGCTCCGCGCCGTTCTTCATGGGCATCGAGCAGGCGCTCGCGGGCATGGACGGCAAGCCGCCGTGCCGGCCCGCCGACCTCGCGCTCTTGTACGGCGCGGCGCGCAAGGGACTGCTGTACGACATCGACGCGTTCCGCCAGCTCGGCGTGCGCACGTGGACCGCGACCGACGACGGGTCGGACGGCTACCGCGGCAACGTGCTCGGCCTGCTCGAGTCACTGCAGCAGCGCGGCGAACTCCCGCCGAAGGTGCGCTTGCTCGCATGCGGACCCGAGCGGATGCTCGAGGCGGTCGAGCGGTTCGCGCTCGCGCGCGGGCTCGCGTGCTGGCTGTCGCTCGAGAGCCTGATGGGCTGCGGCGTCGGCATCTGCAACGCGTGCCCGGTCCCGACGCGCGCGGACGGGCCGCTCGCCGCATGGAGCAACGCGAAGTGCTGCGTCGAGGGCCCGGTGTTCTCGTGCACCGAGATCGCGCTCGCGCACTGAGCCCGCCTCACAGCGTTGTGACGGCTCGACGTGCGGCGGCGAATCCGCGTGTACGGTGCCTGGCTCATTTTTGTTGGATTCGCGAACGCGGCCGGTCGCGTGATCAGGATCCGATCGCGCGCGCTTGCGCGAGTTCCGCTTCGAGCCGTTGGCGCAGGAACTCGCGCTGGCGCTCGTCGAGCTGCTGTTGCCGCGCGACGAGCTCGAGCGCGCGCTCGTAGTACGGCACCGCTTCTTGTCCGCGCCGCTGCGCCAGCAGCAGCGCCGCGAGCTCGATCAGCGGATCGAGCGCGTCCGGCGTGTTCTCGGCCAGCCAGCGGAACTCGGCGATCGCGCCGTCCTTGTCGCCCGAGAGCTTCATCAGCACGCCGCGCAGGTAGTGCGCCGGCGCCATCCGCGCGTCGAGCGCGAGCGCGCGCTCGACCCACGCGCGCGCCGTCTCGCGTTCGCCGCGGCTGTTGTCCGACAGCGCGAGCGCGTAGTAGAACTCCGCCGTCCCGCCGAGCTCGCCCGCGAAGACCTCGCGCAGCGCGGCGAGCTGCGGCCGGCCGGTGCCGACCGCGTAGGCGCGCTGCAGGAACGGCAGCGCCGTCGCGCGTGCGCCCGTCTGCAGCAGCAGCGCGCCGAGGTTGTAGTGGTAGTCGAAGCTCGTCGTGTCGAGGTCGCACGCGCGCCGGAACGCTTCGAGCGCCGCCGCGTGCTCGTTCGCCGCGTACAGCACCTGGCCGCGCACGTAGTGCGCGAACGCGTTCTTCGAATCGAGTCGCAGCGCCTCGTCGAGCAATCCGAGCGCGCGCGACGAATCGCCGCGCCCGCGCGCGAGCGCCGCGAGGATCACGACCGGCTCGGCCTCGCGCGGGAACGCGCGGCGCGCGGACTCCGCGACCTCCTCGGCCCGCTCGGACCAGCCCTCCTGGAACAGCGCGCGCGCGATCCACACGCGGTCGTCGAGATTGCCCGGTCGCAGCGCGAGCGAGCCCTCGAACGCGCGGCGCGCCTGCTCCCACTTGCCCTGCTGCATCGAGATCACGCCGAGGTTGCGCTGCGCCTCGGCCGAGCGCGGATTCACCGACAGCGCCTTGGCGAGCAGCCGCTCCGACTCCGCGAACTCGCCCCGCTGGCTCGCGACGAGCGCGAGGCCGACGAGCGGCAGCTCGCTGTCGGGTCGCATCGCCGCGATGTTCTCGAACAGCTTGCGCGGCGTCTCCCAGTCGCGGTACTCGTCGATCTCGGCTTCGTAGAGCAGGCAGTAGCCGACGCCGAGATTCGACTGCAGCACGTCGGCGCGCGTCGCGAACACGCTGCCGTCGCCGCGCAGCGCGCGCTCGCACAGATCCTGCGCGCGCTCGAACGCGCGCAGCGAGCCCTCGAGCTGTGCGGTGTCGTGCCCCTTGCGGTACGCGTTGATGCGCACGCGGCCGAGGCTCCACCACGGATACGGCGACTCCGGCGTCTCGACGATCGCGCGCTCGAACATCGCCTGTTCGCTCGCCCAGACCGGGATGCGCCGCAGCGACAGCGCGCTCGCGGCCACGGCGAGCAGCGCGAGCAGCCCGGCGCGCGCGCGCAGCGGCGCGCGCTCCCACGTCGCGACGAGTCCGACGACGGCGAGGCACGAGACGTACAGGAAGCGATCGCACAGCAGGAACTGCCCGAGCGATTCGATGCGCGCGAGCAGCGGCGCCAGCGACGCCACCAGGAACAGCAGCCACGCGAGCTGCGTCCACGCGCGCCGCAGCCAAGCGAGGACGAGCGCGCCGAGCCACGCGACGCACGCGCCGAGCGCGATCCACGTGCTCGCCGCGCTCCAGTCGAGCGCCGGCGTGTGCACGCGGAACAGCGCGAGGCGCAGCGGGAACGCGAGCAGCTCGAGCGCGCCGCCCAGCACTTCGACGCGGATCCACGCCATGCGCGCGGCCGGGTAGCCGAACTCGGTCGTACTGCGGTCGAAGCCCGCGGCGAGCGAATGGAACACGCCGACGCGCGCGAGCCAGTAAGCGACGCACACCGCGGCGTAGGGGATCCACGCGCGCCGCCAGTGCGCGAGTCGCTCGCGCAGGCCGCCGCGTCCGGCGCCCGCGAGGTCGAGCGCGAGCGCGCACGGCACCATCGTCGCCGCCATCTCCTTGCCGAGCACGCCGAGCGCGAAGCACGCGGCGGCGGCCCACGGCAGTCCGCTCGCGCCGCGCTCGACCCACGCGCGGTGCCGTTCGAGCGCGAGCAGGATGAAGATGCCGCTCAGCGGATCGTTGACCGACGAGATCCACGCGACGCTCTCGACGTGCAGCGGGTGCACGGCCCACAGCAGCGCGCCGAGGCCGGCGATCCACGTGTTGCGCGTGATGCGCAGCAGCAGCGCGAACGCGGCCGCCGCCGCCGCCGCGTGCAGCGCGATGGAGACGGCGTGGAACGCCCACGGCTGTCCGCCGCCGAGCGCGTGCGCGGTCATCAGCGCGACGGCCGTCAGCGGCCGCCAATAGCCGATGCGCGACGCGGCCTCGGCATCCAGGAAATCCCAGTACGCGCTCGAGAACGCCTGCGGAAGGTTGCGGAAGCTCGTGATGACCGGGTTGCGCTCGACGAGCAGCAGGTCGTCGTAGACGAATGCGCCGCGGATCGACGGCGCGAAGCAGGCCGCGGCGAGCGCGGCCACGAGCAGCGCAACCGGCCATGTGCGCGCGCGGGGGGCGGGCGCGGCGGGCGGGGGAGCGTTCACGTCAGGTCCCCACTAGTCGCGCAGCCGGGTTCCGGAAACGTGGAGACGCTGCATCGAGGCGCGGTAGCCTACGAGCACCCGCCGCGTTCTGCACGGCAGTCCAGAGGCATCGATGCTCAGCGCATTCCGTTCGATCTTGTTCTCGTGCGTCCTGCTGCCGGGCGCGTGCGCCGTCGCGCAGCAGGACTTGGCGGCGCCCCCGGCGCAGGATCCGGCGGCGCGATCCGCGCCGGGCGCGGCGCAGGCCGCGCCGGCGAGCCAGGTCTCGCTCGCGCAGCCGGTCGTCGTCGGCGCGAGCATCTCCGACGGCTTCGGCCTGCGGCGCGAGACGCAGGCGCGCACGGGCTTCGGCGACTATCTGAACGCCGCGATCAGCGCGCCGCACGGCGAGATCCGCAGCTTCGCGTCGGCGTTCCTGTTCCAGGATCCGCTGGCGCGCGGCGAGCAGCAGATCCAGTCCGCGCTCGGCGCCGCGCCGACGCTTCTCGTCGCGCTCGACTTCCCGTTCTGGTTCGCGTACGGCAACCTGCCGAGCGAGGAAGAGCGGCCGCGCCTGCTCGAGCTCGGGCTCGCGCTGCTCGCGCGCTACGACGGGCCGACGCTGATCTGCGACCTGCCCGACATGAGCCCCGCGCTGCAGGGCGAGAAGGTGATGGGCATGCGGATGATCGTCGAGTCGCAGGTGCCGGCGCCGGCGACGTTGAAGCTGCTCAACGAGAAGCTCGCCGCGTGGGCGGCCGCGCGGCCGAACGTCACGCTCGTGCCGATGGGACAGCTGCTCGACGACCTGCGCGCGGATCGACCGGTCGTCGTGCGCGGCGTCACGTACCGCAAGGCCGACCTGCCGAAGCTGCTGCAGCCCGATCTGTTGCACGCGACGAGCGAAGGC
>SCVU01000521.1 GCA_004296785.1 Planctomycetota bacterium | reverse complement strand
GCTCGAGCGTTCCCTCCGCGCGCTCCTCGAGCAGCGTGCCGCCGCACGCGCTCACGCCGAACAACAGCATCATCACCGCGATGCCGGCGACCGCGTGCGCCTGCCGCGCGATCTTGCTGTCGCCGTCGGAGTGGCCCGCGACGTCCTCGACGACGAGTCCCAGCGCCTTCGGCAGATCCCTCGAGAACTCGAAGCCGCCGCCGCTCGGCGCCTCGCCCGCGCTCGCGGCTCCATCCGAGCCCGCGGCGCCATGCGGCGCCGACGCGGGGCGGGACGCCGCGCGCTCGAAGCTCGCGCGCATCACGAGCGCCGCCATCCGCACCCACGTGTCCTCGATCAGCTCGCGCGCTTCCGCATGGAACTGCTGCGGCACGTCGAACCACTCGAGGCTCGCAACGGTCATCTGCTTCGCGATGGCCTGCCCGCGCGCCTCGAACAGCGCGGGCCCGAGGTTCGCGAGCACGATCTGCTGCTCGATCTCCTGCCCGGGATCCCGCAGCAGTCGCAGCGCCCCCGTGCCCGCCGCGTAGCCAGCTTCGATCACGAGCGCGGCCGGCTCGCGGCCGTTCGCGACGCGCTGCGCGGCGTCGACGCGCTCCTCGACTGCGAGTCCCTTCGACGCCTTCAACGCCTCGACGATCGAGCGTGACTCCGTGGTCTTGTCGAGGTCGTTCACGAGCAGTTCGACGCGCCCGATCGACTCGTCGCCGCCCATCGCCCCCATCGCCCCGCCGAAGATCAGCACGAGCACGATCGGGATCGCGAGGGCCGACGCGACCGCCGCGCGGTCGCGCAGCCACGTCCGCAGGTCCTTCACGCACAACAGCCAGGTCTGCCTCACGCGAGTTTCCCTTTCACGCGAGCTCCTCGTCGCGCAGCGTGCGGCCGGTGAGCCCGAGGAAGATCTCCTCGAGATCGGTTTCGGGTTCGACGAGCTGCGCACGGATCCCCGCCGCCTGCAGGATCCCGGCCGCGGTCGCAGCCTGGCGCGCGTCGGCGAGGCGCAAATCGCTACCGTCCACGGTCCCCACGCGCGCGCGGTGCCGCGCCTGCAGCTCGCGCAGCGTGCCGCACGCGACGACGCGCCCGCCGTCCATGATCGCGATGCGATCGCACAACCGCTCGACGTCGCCGAGCGCGTGACTCGTGTAGATCAGCGTCGTCCCCGCCGCGCGTAGCCCGTCGACGAGATCGAAGATGCGGTTGCGCGACTGCGGATCGATGCCGACGGTCGGTTCGTCGAGCAGCACGAGCTCCGGCGAGTGCAGCGTGCCCGCGACGACGTTCAAGCGCCGTTTCATGCCGCCCGAGTAGGTCTTCACGCGGTCGTTCGCGCGCTCGGCGAGGCCCGCGGCCGCAAGCGCGCGCTCGACAGCTGCGTCGAGCGCGGCGGCGCGCAGACCGTGCAGCGCCCCGAACAAGCGCAGGTTCTCGCGCGCCGACAGCTCGCCGTACACCGCGAGTTCCTGCGGCACGACGCCGAGGCGCGCGCGCAATCGATCGGAGTCCGCGGCCGGATCGAGGTCGAGCACGCACAGCTCGCCCGCATCGCGCGCCAGGCGCGCGCACAGCATCCGCAGCGTCGTCGACTTGCCGGCGCCGTTAGGGCCGAGCAGGCCGAGGCACTCGCCGCGCTGCACGTCGAGGTCGAGACCATCGACGGCGCGGCGCTCGCCGAACGCCTTGACGAGCCCGCGCGCGCGCAGCGCGGGCGCGGCGGAGCCGGAACGAGTGGGGACGGGATCGGTGCTCACGCGGGCCTCCTTGGCTCCAGGCTTCTGGATCCCGCGCGGAAATGCGAGATTCAGTGCCGCGCGCCGTGATCTGGCCTCCCCTCGAGTTCCGCGACCCCGCACGCCTCGAGCTGGCGCTGACGCACGCCTCGTTCGACGGTCGGCGCAACAACGAGCGCTACGAGCTGCTCGGGGACGCCGCGCTCTCGCTCGCCGTCGCGCAGGAACTGCTGGCGCGGCTCCCCGACGCCAGCGAAGGCGAGTTGTCGCGCCGGCGCGCGTGGGTCGTCTCGCAGCCGGTGCTCGCCGCCGCGGCGGTCGAGCTCGACCTCGCGGCGCGCGCGCGCATCGGCGCCGGCGTCGATCGCGCGCACCTGCCGGCGCGCATGCTCGCGAGCCTGTACGAGGCCGTGCTCGGCGCGATCCAGGAGGACCGCGGCCACGAGGCGGTCGCTGCGTTCGTGCGCGCGACGCTGCGCGGACCGCTCGAAACGGCGTGCGCCGAGCGCTTCGAACTCGATCCGAAGCAGGAGCTGCAGGAGTGGGCGCAGGCGCGCTCGCTCGGGCTGCCGCGCTACGTGCTGCTGGCCGAGGACGGCTCGCCGCACACGCGCTCGTTCCAGGTCGCCGTCGAGGTCGCCGGCGCGCGCCACCCGGCGGCGTGGGGCCGCACGCGCAAGGAGGCCGAGCGCTTCGCCGCGCGCGAGGCGCTGCTGCGCGTGGCGGCGACGCCCGCGACGGACGGGGACGCCGTCCGATGAACGCGACGGCGCTCGATTCGCTGCGCGACGCGCTGGAGCGCAGCGCGCAGGCCGCGGAGTTCGGGCTCGTGCTGCGCGCGCTCGAGCGCGGCGAGGGCAGCGCTTGCGGCGGCCTGTGGGGCTCGGCGCAGTCGGTGTTCGCCGCCGCGCTCGCCGCGCGCGTCGCACGCCAGGTGCTGCTCGTCGTGTCGACGGACAGCGAAGGCGAGCTCCTGCTGCAGGACTTGATCGAGCTCGGCGTCGCGGCGGAGGCGTTGCCCGCGCGCGAGGCGAGCGCGCGCGGCGCGCTGTCGAGCTCGGACCAGGACTCCGTGCGCGGACGGCTGCGCATCGCGCAGCGGCTCGCCGGCCCGCGCGAGCAGGCGCCGCGCGTGCTCGTCGCGTCGATCCGCGCGCTGCTGCAGCCGCTGCCGGACGCGCGCGAGCTCGAGCGGTCGCTGCTGCACGTGCACGTCGGCCAGAAGCTGCCGCTCGAGTCGCTCGTCGAGCGCCTCGTGGCATCCGGCTACACGCGCGTGCCGCTCGTGGAGCGCGCCGGTGAACTGTCGCTGCGCGGCGACATCCTCGACGTGTATCCGTTCGCGTCCGAACTGCCGCTGCGCATCGAGCTGTTCGGCGACGAGATCGAGGCGCTGCGCACGTTCGAGCCCGCGGACCAGCGCTCGGTCGAGTCGCACAAGCAGATCTCGTTCTCGCTCGCGCGCGACGCCGGCGACGTCGAGGAAGGCAACGGCGCGATCGCGATCGAGATGCTCGATGCGGACGCGCTCGTCGTCGACGTCGAACCGCTGCGGATCGACGAGCAGTCGGAGACGCTGCGCATCCGCTCGGCGCTGCACGCGCGCGCACTGCAGCGCCACAAGAGCCGGCTCGCCAAGCACGGGCGCCTCGTGCTGCAGAGCCTGCCGGCGCGGCCGTTCAGCGCGCAGACGCGCTCGGTGCAGGGACTCGCCGCCGGCGGCCGCCGCGAGCACGAGGCGCTGCGCGCGCTTTCGGGCGAGGGGCTCGAGACGCTCGTGCTGTGCCGCACCGACGCGGAGCGCGCGCGCACGCTCGAGTGGCTCACCGAGCACGGCGGCGTGCCGCGCGGCGTCGTGCTCGCCGTCGGCTCGCTCGCGCGCGGGTTCCGCTGGCCCGAGCTCGGCTTCGCGATCGTCAATCACCGCGAGCTGATCGGCGCGGACACCGGCGTGCGCGCGCACGCGCCGCGGCCGCAGCACCGCGTCAAGGCGCTGGAGTCGTTCTTCGAGCTGCGCACCGGCGATCTCGTCGTGCATGCGGTGCACGGCCTGGGCCTGTACCAGGGCCTCGTCACGCTCGAGCGCAACGGCGGCGCCGAGGACCACCTGCAGCTGCACTTCGCGGACGACGTCGCGCTGTACGTGCCCGCGAGTCGCATCGACCTCGTGCAGCGCTACGTCGGCGCCGGCGGTCAGTCCGCGCAGTCGCCGCCGCTCGACAAGATCGGCGGGTCGAGCTTCCGCAAGCGCAAGGAGAAGGTCGCCCGCGCGCTGCAGGACCTCGCCGCGGATCTGCTCGAGGTGCAGGCGCAGCGCGAGACGCGGCGGCGGCCCGCGTGGGCATCGGACGACGAGCTCGTCGCCGACATGCTGCGCGCGTTTCCGTTCACCGACACGACCGATCAGGTGATCGCCGACCGCGAGATCCGCACCGACCTCGCCAGCAAGCGCCCGATGGACCGGCTGCTGTGCGGCGACGTCGGCTTCGGCAAGACCGAGATCGCGATGCGCGCGGCGTTCCGCGTCGTCGCCGGCGGCGGGCAGGTCGCGGTGCTCGTGCCGACGACGATCCTCGCGCAGCAGCACGACGAGACGTTCCGCGAGCGCTTCGCCGGCTTCCCGGTCGAGATCGCGTCGCTGTCGCGCTACACCGGCGCGCAGGAGGCGCGCGAGATCGCGCGGCGCACGGCGGCCGGCGAGATCGACGTGCTGATCGGCACGCACCGGATCCTGTCATCGAAGATCGAGTTCGCGAACCTCGGCCTGCTCGTGATCGACGAGGAGCAGCGCTTCGGCGTCGCGCACAAGGAGCACTTCAAGCGGATGCGCGCGAGCGTCGACGTGCTGACGCTGACCGCGACGCCGATCCCGCGCACGCTGCACATGTCGCTGTCGGGGGTGCGCGACATCTCGTCGCTGTCGGTGCCGCCCGAGGGCCGGCAGGCCGTCGAGACGCGCCTGGGCTACCGCGAGGACGACGCGCTGCTGCGCGAGATCCTGCTGCACGAGAAGGAGCGCGGCGGCCAGGCGTTCTTCCTGCACAACCGCGTGCAGAGCATCGAGGCGACCGCGCTGCGCTTGCGGCGCCTCGTGCCGCAGTGCTCGTTCGTCGTCGGCCACGGCCAGATGAACGGGCGCGAGCTCGACCGCGTGATGCACGTGTTCACGCGCCACGAGGCGGACGTGCTCGTGTCGACGGCGATCGTCGAGAACGGCATCGACATCCCGGCGGCCGGCACGATCGTGATCGATCGCGCCGATGCGTTCGGCCTCGCGGAGCTGCACCAGCTGCGCGGTCGCGTCGGCCGCGGCGCGCAAAAGTCGTACTGCTGGCTGCTGACCGAGGAGTCGCGGCCGCTGTCGCAGGTCGCGCGCGAGCGCCTGAAGGCGCTCGAGGAGATGTCGCAGCTCGGCTCCGGCTTCGGCATCAGCATGAAGGACCTCGAGCTGCGCGGCGCGGGTAACATCCTCGGCGCGCAGCAGTCGGGGCACATCGCGGCGATCGGCTACGACATGTACTGCCAGCTCTTGAAGCAGTCGATCGAGCGCATGAAGCGCGGCGCGACCGCCGAGGGCACGCTCGAGGCCGCGCAGGCGACGGTGTCGGACCAGGAGGCGCCGGGCATCGAGCTCGAGTTCGGTCTGCGCGCGCTGCTGCCCGCGACGCTCGTCGCATCGTCCGACGAGCGGCTGCGCGTGCTGCGGCGGATGCGCGCGGTCCGCAGCGCCGAGGACGCGGCGGCGCTGGCGCGCGAGCTGCGCGACCGCTTCGGCCGGCTGCCCGAGGAGACGCTGCTTCTGTTGCGCCAGTCGCTGGTCGCGAGCGGGCTCGAGGAGCTCGGCATCACGCGCGCGTCGTGGCGCGGCGGCCTGTACGTGATCCAGTACCGCGACCGCGTGTCGGTCGAGCGCTGGCTCGGCGAGCTCGCGCCGCCGCGCGGCGACGGCCGGGCCGAGCTGCGCATGCTGCGCGCGGGCCTGGCGCACCTCGTGCTGCCCGCGCGCTGCAAACGGCCGCTCGACGGCCTCGAGTGGCTCGAGCGCGGGTTGAAGATCGACGCGGACTCGTTGAAGATGGCGGCCGAGGCCCAGACGAGATGAGCCAGACGAGATGAGCCCAGCCGCGATGATCCCGCACTGCACCCTGGTCGTCCTCGCCGCCGCGGCTCCGCTGTTCGCGCAGGCGCCGCGTCCGAGCGCGCCGAGCCCCGAATTCGTGCCGATCGCCGGCGTGATCCAGGTCATCAACGACGACGCGATCACGGCCGCGCGGCTCGATCGCGAGATCCAGCTGCTGCTGCGGAAGTACCCGGTCACGACGCAGGAGGATCACGAGAAGCTGGTCGCGCTCGCGCGCCGCCGCGTCGTCGACGAGCGACTGCAGACGCAGGCCGGCGAGAACCTCGGCCTCGACGAGAAGGAGGTCGAGCGCCGCGGCAAGCTGATCCGCGAGAAGCAGAAGGAGAAGGGACTCGATCTGCTCGCCGAGGATTTGCAGAAGCAGGGCCTCGACGCCGCCGGCGCGCAGCGGAGCATGCGCGACCGCACGTACCAGGCGAGCTGGTTCTACCCTGCGATCGGTGAGTTGCAGGGCGTGCGAGGTCGCTTCTGGCGCGACACGTACGTGCGGCCGGGCGAGCTGCTGCACGCGTACCAGCAGTCGAAGGCGGACCTCGCCGAGCCCGACCGCGTCGTGCTCCAGTTGCTCGACGTGTCCGCGGCCGACAACGGCGGCATGGACCGCGCGCGCAAGGCGATCGATCAGGCCTGCGAAGACGTCGCGGCCGGACGGATGACGTTCGACGACTGTGTCGACGAGATGTCGCAGGCGCGCGGCTCGCGCGGAGTGCAGCGCGAGATGGCGGTCGAGGACATCGGCGTCGACGAACTGCGCTCGTTCGCGCGCAGCGCCGCCGTCGGTCAGGTCTCCGAGCGCATGCCGTGGGTCACCGACGGCGTGCAGAAGGGTTGGCGCGTCGCGAAGCTGGTCGAGCGGCGCGCGGGCAAACCGGCGCCAGCCTTCGAGGACAGCGTGCTGCAGCAGCGCCTGCGCGAGAGCGTGCAGGAGAAGCGGACGCAGCTTCGCCTCGAGGACGCGAGCGCGCGCATGCTGCGGCGCGCGTGGCTGTGGCCGAAGCCGCAGGCGAAGCGCAACGCGCTCGGCGGACCGGCGGCGGACTCGAAGCCCGCGCGCTGAGTCGGCGCAGCGTCCTACGCCGTCGACGCGGCGCTACACGACGCGCCGGATGAACGGCGTCATGAACTCGGCGACGATCGCACGATCGCGCGAGAACAGCCCGCCGCTCGAAGTGCAGCGCACGTTGACCTCGGTCGTCGGATGCTCGTCGGAGCCCTCGACGCGCACCAGGATCTCGGCCTTGCCGCCGAAGACGCCGCCCGCCTTCTCGCACTGGATCAGGCCCTTGTCCTTCTCCTGCGACACGAGCTTCCAGCCGGCGAGACACTCGATCAGCTCGAGCGCCTCGCGGTAGATGTGCTCCTTGCGGGTCGCGATGCGCAACGGCCGGTGCGCGCGGTCGGAGTTCTGGTCCGACGTCTCGAAGCTGCCCATCGCGGCGAGTGCGGCCCGCGGCTCAGGACTTGGCGGCGATCGCCTTGGCCATGCGGCTCTTGAGCCGCGCGGCCGCGTTCGGGTGCAGCGTCCGCTTCTTCGCGGCCTTGTCGACGAGGCTCATCGCCAGCGCGAGGTCCTTCGTCGCGGCGGTCTTCGTCGCGGCGCCGCGCACCGACTTGATCGCGGAGCGGATCTCGGTGCGCGTCGCGCGGTTGCGGGTGCGGCGTTGCTCGTTGGTGCGAACGCGCTTGGCGGCTTGCTTGCTGTGCGTCATGAGTGGATGGCGTGGCGTGTGCTGGCTTGATTCAGCGGGAAATCGGGGACTTGGTCTCGCGCTCGTCGCGCCGCGGCTGGCCGAGTTCGGCCCGGCGCGGTCAGCGCAGCGTGGTCATCTTCGAAGCCACGTCCTTGTAGCCGATGTCGACTTCGTAGATCCGGACGTAGCAGGAACGGGCTTCGGCGGGCTGGCCTTCCGACTCCGCGATCGCGCCGAGATTGTACAGGATCTCCTTCGCGCGTTCGCTCGTCGCGGGCAGACCCTCGAGCGCGCGCAGGTACTGCTGGCGCGCGAGGTCGAGGATGCCCTTGCCTTGGAAACAGCTTCCGAGCAGCAGCAGCGCGTCGGGGCGCGAGCGCGCGTCGTCGACGGCGCGCTGCAGCTCGGCGATCGCGAGATCGGTCTCGCCGGCGCGCTGCAGGCGCCGGCCGAGCTCGAGGCGCAGCGCGGCCTCGGAGGGCCGCAGCGCGACGCGGCGCTTCCAATCGTCGACTTCGGCGCGCGCGAGCTCCTGCTCGAGCCGATCGGCCTCGTCGCGGCGGCCGCCGGCGTCGGCCTTCGCGATGCGGCGCTTGAGCGCCTTCGACGCGAGGTCGCCGATGCGACAGGCGAGTTCGTAGGAGTCGCGGCGGTACGAAGCGGCGCGCTCGGCGATCTCGAGGGCCGCGTCGTAGTCGCGCAGGCGCTCGTGCACCGCGGCGAGCTCGAGCATCAGCTCGACGTTCGCCGGCTCGTCGGCGAAGCGCTGTTCGAGGCGCGCGACCTCCGCGCGCATCTCGTCCTCCGACATGTGCATGCGCCGGCCGCGTTCGAGCTCCGCGGCCTGCTTCTGGTCGCGCATCCGCTCGCGGCTGTGCGCGGCGGTGTCGAGCGAGGAGCGCGCGAGCGCCGTCTCCGCCGCGAGGTCCTTGCGCGCCTTCAGCGCGTCCTGATCGCGCGGATCGATCGACAGCGCGCGCTCGTAGCACTCGAGCGCCTTCAGCGGGTCGCCGGTGCGCCTCAGCATCGCTCCGGCGCGCTTCCAGCCGTCGGGATTGCGCGGCGCGATCTCCGCGACGAACTCGTAGACGGCGCGCGCGCTGCGCAGGTGGCCGGCGGCCTCGAGCGCCGCGCCGAGCTCGAGGTTCGCGCTCTCGTCGAGCGGGTCGAGACCGAGGTACTCCTCGAACGCCTTCGCCGCCGCGTCGTGCTTGCCGATCTTCGCGAGCGTGCGCGCCTTCCCCAGCGGCACCGCGCCGCCCATCTTGCGCAGCAACTTGCTGCCGGGTTCCTTCTCCACGCGCATGCGCAGCGCCTTGCGCAATCCGCCGCGCGCCTCCGCGAGATCGGCCTCGATCTCGAGCAGCTGCGTGTAGAGGCCGATCGCGAAGTCGTACTGGCGACGCGCGAGCGCCTCCTCGGCCTTCTGGAGCTGTTTGGAGAAGTCCAACGACGGGTCCGCCCGGTGCCGGCGGCCGCCGGCCACAAAGGGCGAAAAAGCCTAGAGAACAGCGTCGGATCCGTCAATTCCGCGCTGCGAGCGCGTGGACGCTCCCGCGCGCGCGGACCTATACTCGCCGCGTTCGATGCCGCAGCCACTTTCCTTCCAACTCACGCTCTACCCGCAGCCGGTGCTGCGCAAGGTCGCCGAGCCGATCCGCGCGTTCGACGCGGAGCTCGCGGCGACCGTGCGCGCGATGTTCGACCTGATGTACGAGAGCAAGGGCGTCGGCCTCGCCGCGCCGCAGGTCGGATTGCGCCAGCGCATCCTCGTGCTGAACGAGACCGGTGATCCAGCTCAGGTCGAGCACGAGATCGCGCTCGTCAATCCGTCGATCCTCGAACGCTACGGCCAGACCACGCAGTACGAGGAAGGCTGCCTGTCGTTCCCCGGCATCTACGCCGAGATCTCGCGCCCCGAGCGCGTGAAGGTCAGGGCGTCCGGCGTCGACGGCGTCGAGTCCGTGCGCGAGTACGAGGGCTTCGTGTCGCGCATCGTGCAGCACGAGTACGACCACCTCGAGGGCGTGCTGCTCGTCGACCGGATGTCGGCGGCGGATCGACTGCGCCACAAGGTCGCGCTCGAAGAGCTGAAGGCGCGCTACCAGCGCGCGACCGCGGCCGGCGGGCGCTGACGCCGAGGCCCGCGGTGCTCACCGTCTTCGACCCGCGCCGCCTCACACCGGACACGCGCGGCGCCGTCGCCAGCATCGGCGTGTTCGACGGCGTGCACATCGGCCACCAGGCCACGCTCGCCGCGAACGTGCGGCGCTCGCGCGAGCTCGGTCTCGTGCCGAGCGTCGTGACGTTCCGCCGCCACCCGAAACGCGTGCTGCTCGGTCGCGCGCCACGCACGCTGACCTCGCTCGAGCACCGGCTCGAGCTGTTCGCGCGCGCCGGCATCGAGCAGTGCCTCGCGCTCGAGTTCGACGAGGCGCTGCGCGAGATGCCGGCCGAGGAGTTCACGCGGATCCACTTGATCGAGGGCCTGCGCGCGCGCGAATTCGTGCTCGGCTTCGACAGCAAGTTCGGCCTCGACCGCCGCGGCGGGCCGGAGCTCCTGCGCGCGCTCGGCTATCCGGTGCACGTCGTCGACGAGGTGCGCGTCGCCGGACGCGCGGTGTCGAGCACCGTGATCCGCGAGGCGGTCGAGCTCGGCGACCTCACCGCGGCGGCCGCGATGCTCGGGCGTCCCGTCAGCGTGCTCGGTCGCGTGATCCACGGCGACGCGCGCGGGCGCACGATCGGGTTCCCGACCGCGAATCTGGACCTGCACCACGAGCTGCACCCGCCGATCGGCGTGTATGCGTGCCGCGTCTGGCGCCTCGATCGCGCTGGCGCGAACGGACTGGCGGCGGTCGCGAACATCGGGCTGCGGCCGACGGTGCAGCGCGACGCGCCGGCGCTGCCGACCGTCGAGGTGCACGTGCTCGACTTCGACGCGGACCTGTACGGCGAGCGGCTCGAGGTCGCCTTCGTCGCGCGGCTGCGCAACGAGATGCGCTTCGACGGGCTCGACGCGCTGCGCGCGCAGGTCGAGCGCGACGTCGCGATCGCGCGCACGCTGCTGGCGTCGAGCTGAGCGCCGTCCCCCGCGCCCCGGCCCCGCGGCGCGCCCGCGCAGCGGCCGCGCGCTCCTCGCGGTTGACGATCGCGCGCGTCGCGGGCACAATCTCCGCCCCCTTTCGGAACCGCGGGTAGATAGCTCAGCTGGTAGAGCACTTGATTGAAAATCAAGGGGTCGCCGGTTCAATCCCGGCTCTACCCACCACCCTTCCGACCGCGCGCGATCGGCGCGCTGCGCGGTGCGCGCAACCCACTCCGCCCCCTTCCCGAGCGCGCACACGTCCGGGCCAGTCGAACGAGCGATGAACGAGCTCCGCCACGTACCGCGCGTGATCAAACGCAGCGATCCCGCCCGCGTCGAGATCGAGTGGGCCGACGGCGTCACGAGCTCGTTCACCGCCGCGCAGCTGCGCAGCCTGTGTCCGTGCGCGCGCTGCGTCGACGAGTTGACCGGCGTGCGCGTCCACGACCCGGCGAGCGTGCCCGTGGAGCTCACGCAGACCGAGTTGCGGCTCGTCGGGAACTACGCGATCTCGATCGTCTACTCCGACGGCCATCACACCGGCATCTACACGTGGCCGTTCCTGCGCGCACACGCGCCGGTCGCGGGCTGAGCGGGACGCGAAGCCGATGTCGACGCCGCGCGAGCCGCTGCCGCTGGGGAACGGGCGCGCGATCGCATGGTCGGAGCTGCGCTTCGAGCGCTCGCGCTCCAGCGGACCGGGCGGTCAGAACGTCAACAAGGTCGAGTCGCGGATCACGCTGCGCTGGACGCCGGCGCTGACGCGCGCGGTGAACGAACGCCAGCGCGCGTGGCTGTGCGAGCGGTTGGCGTCGCGCCTCAACGCCGCGGGCGAGCTCGTGCTGCACTCCGACGAGCACCGCGAGGCCTCGCGCAACCAGAGCGCCGCGTGCTGGCGCCTCGTCGAGCTCGTGCGCGCGGCGCTGGTCCGGCCGAAAGTGCGGACCGCCACCAAGCCCGGCGCCGGAGCGGTGCGCCGCCGACTGCAGGCCAAGCGCCGTTCGTCCGAGCGCAAACGCGACCGCCGCGCGGTCGGGGACGGAGACTGACGCGCGATGCGATCCGACGCGACTCAGCCAGAGAACACGCAGGGCGACGGCGAGGCGAACGCCGCGTGGGAGCAGCAACTGCGCACGGCGCTCGAGCTCATCGCGGCGCGCCTGGGCGCCCGGCGCGGGCTGCAGCGGGCCGAGGTCCGCACGCTGCTGCTGCCGCTCGGCGCGCTGCTCGCCGACCATACTTCACCGGCAGGCGCCGCATGGGTGCAGCGGATCGAGCAGCGACTCGCGAAGGACGGCGCGCAGTTCCGAGCGGTCGTCGAGTCGGAGCTGCAGCTCGCCGCCGCGGAGTACGTGCAGGGCGTCGATCCGCGCTACCTCGGGCTGCCGGGCTACGACTTCGAGTACACGCTCGGCTCGCGCGAGGGGCTCGAGGCGCGGCGGTTGGCGGCCGAGGCGCTCTCGGTCCGGCTTCCGGACGCGACGCTGAAGCAGATCGAGCTCGCCGACCAGCGGCTCGAGGCCGAGTTGGAACGCCGCGGACCGCAGGCGCCGTCCGACGGCGAGCGGTCGGCTCGCTAGCGAGGCCGCCGCGCCGCGGGTGGGGCGCGCCTTGTTCGCGGGTCCTGCGCGCGTTCGCGGCTCGCCGTGCACGGGCGCACCCACGTCCGCGTGCGCGGCGCAGGGGATCCCGCGTCGTGGGCCCAAGAACCCTGCACGGCATTGACTGCCGTAAGTCGTTTTTGATTCAGATACTTGAGAATTGGGTCTGAGTTTGAGCGCGCGCGCATGGGCCGCTCGGACGCCTCGACGCTGGACTCGCCGTTTCGATTTTGACAAAGGGAAGGAAGCGTGGGAGGGCCTCCCGGTCCTCACAGGCTCGCTGGCAACACTCTCAACCCGTGTGACGGTCTCCCCGAGGGACCTGGCCAGCGCGAAAGCGGCGCTCGGTGCTCTGAACTTGCGCTGCCCCCATTCCTAGGAATCTGTCAACCAATCTCGGAGTCAATAACCACACATGATCAAGATCCTCAACACCGCCTTGGCTCTGGCCGCGGTCGGTTCGCTCGGCTTCGCCGGGACGAACGGCAGCGACTGGACCGGACTCGACAAGGACATGAGCCTTGCGACGGCGGAGTCCCACATGAAGGGCGGCCCGTCGATGGGAGCCCTCATCCGCTCGAGCATCGATTTCTCGAGCGATGATGGCTACACGATCGGCGGCGAAGACCTGCAAGGCGTGACGTTCCAGAACGCCCGCCTGTGGGCGCAAGGTGAAGTCGGCAACTTCTGGTGGCGCCTGAGCTTCGACTTCGCAGGCGGCACGGGCGTTCCCGACAACAGCGCTTCGGACGGCATCGGCGGCGCCACGCTGCTCGACGCGTACGGAAGCTGGGCGTGCAACGATCAGTTGCGCGTCACGATGGGTCAGTTCAAGGCCCCGGTCGCGCGCAGCGCGAACGTGCAAGCCGGCGGACTGCTCTTCATCGACCGCTCGCTGATCGGCC
>SCVU01000064.1 GCA_004296785.1 Planctomycetota bacterium | reverse complement strand
CCGCTCGTGCAGGGCATGGCGATCTTCGAGCGCGGCCCGGATCGCTACGTGCCGCTCGAGGACGTGCGCGCGGACATCCTGCGCCAGCTGCGCGAGCAGCGCGCGTCGGACGTCGAGTGCTCGTACTACCGCAACGGGCTGTACAAGCAGAGCCGCGTCGAGATCCTGCCGGCGCTGAACGAGTAGCGCGCGCAGCGCCGCCGTGAACGCAGTTCCGAGCCGCGATCCGCGCGCGCCCGCGCGCTCGAAGTTCGCGCGACGCGCGGTGTTCGCGCTCGCGCTGTTCTTCGCCGTCGATCTCGTCGGCGGATACGTGCTGCGAAGCGGCCGCGCGACGTGGCGCGCGCTGCCGCCGTTCGGCGCGACGACGAACGCCGCGCAGCGCGCCTGGCTCGCGCACCAGCTCGAGCCGGCGCGCGCGGGCGCGGCAGCGCAAGAGCTCGTCGGCAACACCGTCGAGTTCGACGGGCAGCTCGGCTGGTGCAACGCCGCGGGCTCGAGCAGTGCGGACGGACGCGCGCGCTACGGCGCCGCGGGCGCGCGCGGCGCGCGCGAGTACGCACGCGAGCGCGCGAACGGGGCGACGCTGTGGACGACGTTCGGCGATTCGTTCACGCACGGCGACGGGCTCGCGAACGACGAGACGTGGCAGCACCTGGTCGAGGCGCGGCGCGCCGAGGTGCAGGTCGCGAACTTCGGCGTCGGCGGCTACGGCGTCGACCAGGCGCTCGTCCGCTACCGGCGCGACGGCCGGCCGCTCGCGCCCGACGTCGTGTGGATCGGGCTGATGCTCGAGGACGTCGGGCGCCACGTGAATCGCTACCGGCCGCTGTACCACCCGAACTCGCCGACCTGCGCGGCGAAACCGCGCTTCATCGTCGACAGCGGACTGCCGGCCGGCACGGCCGCGCCCGGTGCGGTGCCGCTGGCGACCGCGGCCGCCGCGCTGCGGCCGATCGCGATTCCGTACGACACGCGCGAGAAGCTCGTCGCGGCGATCGAAAGCGGCGCGATCCTCGGCCAGCTCGCGCACCACGAGGGCTGGCCGAATCGCTGGCCGTCGTGGTCGCGGCACTCGGCGCTGCTCTCGCTCGCGGCGGGCTGGCAGTTCTACCGCTCGGTCGACGCCGAACGATTGTGGACGCAGCCGAGCGAGGCGCGGCTCGTCTCGCTCGCGCTGCTGCGCCGCTTCCACGACGAAGCGCGCGCCGACGGAGCGCGCGCGGTCGTGCTCGTCTATCCGCGGCGGCAGGAGCTCGCGCTCGCGCGCGAGGGCGGCACGCGCTGGTGGACGGAGCCGCTCGGCGCGCTCGCGCGCGAGGGCGTGCCGGTCCTCGACCTGTCCGACGCGCTGGCCGCGTCGAGCGACGAGCTCGATGCGCTCTACCAACCGGACGGACACCCGTCGATCCGCGCGGCGGCGCTGATCGCCGACGCCGTGCTGGCGTACGCGGACGCGAAGCTGTGAGCGGCGAGCCAACCGCGCGCGCGGATTGCTCGCGCGGCGATTGACAACAACCCCGCGAGTGCGCGGCTCGTGCATGCGACCTGACCGCACGGCGCCGACTGTTGAATCTCGTCGACTCCCGGTTGCGCGCCGCAATGACTCCGTGCGGCGACTCAGCACGACGTCAGTCCCATCCATGGGAACGTCAGCGCACATCCGCGCCGTTGACTCACCCGGCTTACCCGGAGCACAGCGCTGAGGCTATTATCTTGCTCAAGTCTTGCGCGTTGGCGTCGACGATCACTAGCCATTGAAGGGAGACATACGAATCGTGCGCACGGTCAATGAAACAGGTATTCAGATCGCCAGAATTCTCGCCGCGAATCCGAATCTCCTCCAAGGCATCTACCAGATCGGAGTTCCCGGTAATTTCGACTCGATCGTCGGTGAGTATCTAGGTGGTGGCGCGCAGGGTGCAGTCTTTCGAGCCAAGCACTGCCGCTTCGCCCATTACTTTGCGATCAAGTTCGTAAAGATAACCGAACGCAGAGAGCGAGAGCGATTCGAGCGTGAGCTGAGCCTTGGACTCAAGGCTTCAGCGCATGCCTGCGTTTGCACCATCTTCGATGGTGGACTGCTGGCGCACGAGAGCACTCAGTTCGGGTACTATGTTTCCCAGTTGATGAGCGAGAGCCTGGGCGCGAAGCTGCAAGCGGCCATTGCCGTCGACGCCCCGCTGGGCCTGTTAGAGAAGTTGGAGTATCTGCGGGAAGTCATGAGTGGGCTCGCGTACATCCACGATCACGGCTTGGCTCATCGGGACTTGAAGCCCGAGAACGTCTTCATTGGTGACGACGACATCGCACGACTCGGCGATTTTGGCTTCGCCAAGGACGTCGCCGTGATATTTTCTGGGTCATTCCAGAATCCAGGGACGCCCGACTATCAGGCTCCAGAGATCTACTTCCCCCAATATAAACCGGATGACAAGACCGGTCTTGTAAAGTGCGACGTGTTCTCTGCCGGAGTGATGGTCTTTCGAGTACTGTTCGAGCGAGTGCCTTTCAACCAAGGCACGAATCTAGACAAGTGGCTTGAGGAAGTGATGACCGGCTTCAGACTGAAGTCAACAGAAGCCGCCATGATCTCGCCGAAACTCCAGGAGATGCTGATCTGGATGCTCAAGGCCGACCCTATTGCTAGATGGAGTGCGAGAAAGTGCCTCGACGTGCTTGATCACGAAGTAAAGGCGCTGGCCCTTAACAAGAGTAGAGTCGTGACTGACATCCGCGGCGCGATCAGCAAGAAGATGGAGGCGATCTGTGACTTCTTCGCTGATGAGGAGTATTTGGTCGCACCCAAGATCCGTGGCGATGGCGACGATGCAGACTGGTACATGACTGTCCTGCTTAGATCTGTCTACGGGCTCAGGGGAGCAGACGGTTCGAGTGAACCCCGTGTGATGAAGCGCACTTTACTCTATCCGGTGTACTTGCCGCACTACGAGGGCAGTGAGCGCAAGCATTGGGCAGATTGGATGGGTGAGGACCCGAATGTGTTGGGCGCTCTTTGGATTGATCGCTGCTGCTCTGGCTTGGTTATCGACTTTCATGATCAAGACAAGAGAAAGGAGTGGCAGCGAAGAAACTGGTACAAGACCAAAGAGAACAAGAATCCCTACGTCGAATTCGTGATCGGCAACAACAATCGTGTTCGCTACGTCGTCTTAAAAGGCATCAAGGACATCATCGGAAAACCGCAGAGCGAAATTCCAGTGGGAAGCAATCTCATCTATGAGCGCTATGTGCTGGATCACGACGAACCCACGGAGCGAGGTGCGGTTCGGTCGGCCGGGTTCAATCTCGGTTTTCACATGCGCGATGCTGACGGCAATCATCACAAGATGCGGAGCGACATCTCGGTTGCGATCGTGGTCCCAGTTTACGCTCCGCTGAGTCCAGACAGAAGTTACACCGGGGACAGCGTCGTTGGTGTCGTCAATTTTGAGTGGGTTGAGGACATGGATGATGGGAGGATCAGAAACGTTGGGGAACAGCTGTCTAACTGGATTCAAGCAGAGCACCGACTTCAGATGACGACCATGCTGGCAGAGCTCGTTGAACTCGTCGCAACTCCCGCGGTCCGCGAACCACGGAAGGAATAGCCATGACGTCAACGCGCGTCAGCGTGCAGACGAACGTTAGAGTTGATGAAGAACGCTTTGCTCTTATCGTTACGACGAGGATTGGCGAGGTAACCGCAACGACGGCAATTCACCGACAGCAGCTTTTTCGCCGAATTGGCGGGATCCGCTTCGCTACTCGTGGCTCGGTGCAGGAAGTTGCACATCTCGCATCTGCGATGACCTACAAGTGCGGCGCTGCGCTCATGCCATTTGATGGAGAGAAGTCGCTGGTGGAGGTTCCAGGTGGTATTCCGATTTCGCCTGCGGAGCGGGCGCGCATCGTTGAGATGCATCTGCAGGATGTGACCGACTGCGATGCGGGGGCGACGCTGGGTCCGGACATGTACGCGGGTGAAGACGTCATGTCTTTGGTCGGCGCCTCACCGCGTTGGGCCGATTTCGTGACCGGGCGTTCGGTGGCGGCTGGTGGACTCGGAATTGATAGCAACGGTGCGACGGCTCTTGGCCTGTTCGCTGCGTTCGAGCGCCTGCGCAGCCTCGGCAACATTCGGCTAGGCACTTCGTCCATCCAGGGGTTTGGTGCGGTAGGCGCTGAACTCGGATTGTTGCTCTACCGAGCCGGCGTTGTCATTCGTGCGATTAGCAATGCAAAGGGCTGTCTGGTTGCGCTCGACGAGCGTGGACTAGATCTTGAAGAATTGCATTCACTGCGCGCTGCTTGTCTATCGAGCAATGAGGTTGACCTGGAGCTGCAACGGTACGGTGCCGTTCGACTCGCCGAATCACGCTACTATGCTGATCAGCCGGAGCAGATCTATCGGATAGGATGCGACATGTTCGTGCCGGCGGCGCGGACGATGGTCATTGCGCTCACAAGTGAGC
>SCVU01000520.1 GCA_004296785.1 Planctomycetota bacterium | reverse complement strand
TCCGTTGCGCGCGTGCTGCGCGACGAGCGCGTCGAGCGCGGCGTTCGCCGCGGCGTAGGAAGCTTGCCCCGCCGAGCCGACGACGCCCGCCATCGACGAGGTCGCGACGATGCGCGCGCGCGGTCCGAGCGCCGCGCGCAGCGCCGCGAGTCCATCGAGCTTCGGCGCGAGCTGCGCCGCGACGTCCTCGCGGCGGATGCCGGCGCGCAGCGCGTCGCGCAACACGCCGGCCGCGTGGATCGCCGCATCGATTTCGGGCCACGCGCCATTGCCGAGCGCGGTGCGCAGCGCGACCGCGTCGGCGACGTCGCAGCGCTCGCACTCGACGCGCACGCCGCGTGCGCGCCACGCGTCGAGGCGCGCATCGACCTCCGGCCCGGGTGCGGAGCGCGCGAGCAGGCGCACGTGGCGCGCGCCCGCATCGACGAGGCGCTCGGCGATCGCGAGACCGAGGCCGCCGCGGCCGCCGCTGACGACGTACGTGCGGTCGGCGCGCACGTCGAGGCCGGTCGGGCGGAAGCCGAGCGCGAGCTTGCCGATCGCGCGGCGCCGCGCGAGCAGCTCGAAGCCGGCGCGCGCGTCGCGCGCGTCGAGCGCACAGGTCGGAATCGGCTCGCACGCGCCTGCGTCGATCTCGCGCGCGAGCCGCTCGAGCGCCGCGCGCATCCAGTCGCGGTGCCGACCGAGCTCGAGCTCGAGGTCGAACACGTGGTAGCCGACGTCGGCGCGCGCGGCCGCGATTTGCTCGCTCGTCCACACGCCGAGCTTGCCGAGCTCGACGTAGCGGCCGCGCGGCCGCAGCAGCGCGAGGTTCGCGGCGACGACCGCACCGCCGAGACCGCTCAGCACGACGTCGACGCGCTCGCCGGAGCGCGCGAGCGCGTGCAGCGGCTCTTCGCCATGCGAATCGACGACGACCTGCGCGCCGAGGCGGCGCAGGTACGCGTGCTTGGCGCGATCGGCGACCGCGACGACGCGCGCGCCGACGCGCCGCGCGTGGCGGATCGCCGCGTGCCCGACCGCGCCGGCGGCGCCGTTGACGAGCAGCGTCTCGCCGGCACGCAGGTCCGCGAGCCGCTCGAGCGCCCACAGCACGGTCGACCACGCGACCGGCTGCGCCGCGGCCTGCGCGTCGGTCAGCGTCGACGGCGCGCGCGCGACCTGCTCGCGCAACACGACCGCGTGGCGCGCGGCGAGCCCGGTGCCGATGCACCAGACGCGCTCGCCGACGGCGACGTCGTCGACGCCCGGTCCGACGCGCGCGACGCGGCCGCACGCCTCCATGCCGAGCGGCCACTGGCGCGGATCGTCGATGCCCTTCGAGCGCGCGAACTCCGCGAGGCGCCCGAGCGCGTACAGCACGTCCTTGAAGTTGAGCCCGCACGCGTCGATCTCGAGCTCGAGCTCGCCCGCACCGGGCTCGCGGCGCGCGAGCGGCACGACGCGCAGCGAGGCGAGCGAGCCGCTGCCGTCGCAGCGCAGCGCGAGGCTCGCGCCGTCGGCGGGCTCGAGCGCGGCGCGCGCCGGCAGCGGCCGCAGTCGCGCGGCGTAGCGCTCGCCGAAGCGCCACGCGACGTGCGACTCGGCGGTCTCGGGATGCAGCGGCGCGCCGAGCTCGGCGAGCAAGTCGTCGACGCGGTCCGGATCGAGCGGATCGAGGTCGACGTGCACGGCGGGCGCGCCGAGCTCGCGCGCGAAGCTCGCGAACGCAGCGGCGAGCGCGGCGCCGGCGATGTCCGCCGCGAGCGCGCTCGGCAGCGGCGACGTCGCGCCGCGCGTGACGAGCCACACGGGCGTGCTCCCGACTTCGCCGAGCTCGCGCGCGAGTCGCTCGACCGCGTCGGGAATCGCGCCCGGCTCCGTCGCGACGATCACGACGCCGCGCACGGCTGCGCCGGGCGCAACGAGGGTCGCCCCCGCCGCGGCGGTTGCACCGCGTTCGCCAAGCGCGCGCGCGATCCGCTCGCACTCGGCGGCGTTGCCGCCGCGGACGATCCAAGTGCCCGGTGCCGCCGCGCCGCTCGGCGCTGCGAGCGGCGCGAGCGACCACGCAAGCTCGCTCGCGATCGACTCGAGCCGCGCCTCCCCCAGCAGCGCGCGCGCATCGACGCGCTGCAGCTGCAGGCGCTCGAGCGCGCCGACGTGCTTGCCCGCCGCGTCGTACAGCTCGAACGAGATCGCGATCCCGCGGCTCGCCTCGACGCGGCGCGCGTGCGCGTAGAGCTCGCGCTGCGCGCCGCCGCTCCAGCACAGGCGCGCGATGCCGACGGGCAGCCAGGTCTGTTTGCGTTCGGCGTCGTCGAGCAGCGCGCGGCACGACTGCAGGCACAGGTCGAGCAGCGCAGGGTGCGGGAACGCGCCCGAGCTCGCGTCGACGGCGAGCTGCGCGAGCACCTCGCCCGCGCCGGACCACGCGGCGCGCAGACCGCGGAACGGGCCGGAGTACTCGAGGCCGACCGCGGCGAACTCGGCGAAGTGCTGCGCCGGGTCGAGCGGCGCGCGGCAGCGCGCGCGCGCGGCGTCGAGCTCGCCCGCGCTCGGGGCGGCGGCGCTCGGCGCGGCAAAGCTCGCGCGTTCGGCGCGACCGGAAGCGTGGCGCGTCCACGCGCTCGCCTGCGGCCCGCGCGACGCGATGCGCCAACGCGCGCCGTCGCCGTCGGGCTCGACGAGTACTTCGACGGCGGTCGGCTCGCGCTCGAGCTCGAGCGCGCGTTCGATCGAGACGTCGCACAGCTCGATCGCGTGCGTGCCGAGCGCGGCGGCGACCGCGTCGAGCGCCTGGCCGAAGTACAACGCGGCCGGCGCGACGACGCGCCCGAACACGCGGTGGCCGTCGAGCCATGCGGGCGCGTCGGCACACAGGCGCGACTCGAACAGCCGCGCGCCGTCGGCGAGCACGGACGACGCGCGCTCGGCACCGGCGAGACCCGCGGTCGCCGCGCGTTCGAACGCGGGCGCGGGCCCGCTCGGGATCTCCTGCCAGTGGCGCTCGCGCTCGAACGGGTACGTCGGCAGCTCGACGAGACGCGCGGCGCTGCCCGCGTGCAACGCGCTCGCGTCGACGCGCGCGCCGGCGCTCCACACCTCGCCCACCGCCTGCAGCAGGCTCGCCCACTCCGCGGCGCCCGCGCGGATCGCCGGCACGACGAGCTGCCGCGCGCGCGGTTCGCAGCGGCGCACGAGCCCGCTCAGCACGGCCGCGGGTCCGATCTCGACGAGCACGTCGACGTCCGCCGCGAGCAGCGCGCGCACGCATTCGCGGAAGCGCACCGGCGCGCGCACGTGGCGCGCCCAGCGCGCGGCGTCGGCGAGCTCGTCGGTCGCGCTCGCGCCGCTCAGATTCGAGATGAACCCGAGGCGCGGCGCGCTCGGCGCGGCGGCGCGCACGCGCGCTTCGAACGGCGCGAGCATCGGCTCGAGCAGCCGCGAATGGAACGCGTGGCTGACGTCGAGTCGTTGGCAGCGCACGCGCTGCGCCTGCAGCGCGCGCTCGAGCTCCGCGAGCGGCGCCGCGGCGCCCGACCACGTGCACAGGTCCGGCGCGTTGTCGGCGGCGAGATCGAGCGGCAGCGCGAGGCGCTCGACCAGCGCGGCGACGTCGGACGGCGGCGCGAACACGGCCAGCATCGCGCCCTCCGGCGCGAGCTCGCGCATCAGGCGGCCGCGCGCGGCGACGAGACCCGCCGCGTGCTCGAGGGTGAAGACGCCGGCCGCGACGGCGGCCGCGTACTCGCCGATCGAGTGACCGAGCACCCAGTTCGGCTCGACGCCGAGTGAGTGCCACTGCTCGGCGAGCGCGTACTCGAACGCGAACAGCGCCGGCTGCGTGTGCTCGGTGCGCGACAGCTCGCCGCTGCGCGCGCCGTACAGCAGCTCCTCGACCGCGAAGCCGATGTGCGGGCGCAGCGCGGCGCTGCAGCGCTCGAGCGCGGCGCGGAACGCCGGCGCGTGCGCGGCGAGCTCGCGGCCCATCCCCGCGCGCTGCGCGCCCTGACCGCTGTAGAGGAACGCGATGCGCGGCGTGCGGGTCGCGGCGGCGCCCGGCGCGTCGCGCTCGAGCGCCGCTTCGAGCTCCGCGCGATCGCGGACGCACAGCGCGAGGCGCTCGCGCAGCGCCGCGCGGCCGACCGCGAGCGTGCGCGCGACGTCCGGCAGCGCGAGCTCCGCGTGCGCGGCGAGGTGCGCGCGCAACCGCGCGGCGCTCGCGCGCAGTGCGGTCGGCGTCGCCGCCGAGAGCAGCACGAGCTCCGCCGGCCGCGCGACCGCGTCCGACCGCGGCTGCGGCGCCGGCGCTTCGCCGATCACGACGTGTCCGTTCGTTCCCGAGAAGCCGAACGAGCTGACGCCGACGCGGCGCGGCGCGCCGTTCGCGCGCGCGAACGAGCGGCGCTCGCGCAACGGCTCGACCGCGACCGTCGCCCAGTCGATGTGCGAGCTTTGGCGCTCGCAGTGCAGCAGCGCCGGCAGCTCGCCGTGGCGCAGCGCCTGCACCGCGCTGATCACGCCGGCCATGCCGGCCGCGGTCTCGCAGTGGCCGATGCTCGTCTTGACCGAGCTGATCGTGAGCTTCGCGCGCCGGCCGCGCGCCGCTCCGTACACCTCGTGCAGCGCGCGCACTTCGATCGGATCGCCGAGCGCGGTTCCGGTGCCGTGCGCTTCGACGTGCGCGACGTCGGCGGGCTCGACGCCGGCGCGTGCGAGCGCGAGTCGGATCACCTCGGCCTGCGCGGCGCCGCTCGGGACCGTCAGCCCGCCGCTCGCGCCGTCCTGATTGATCGCGCTGCCGAGCACGAGCGCGAGCGGCGCGCGGCCGGCCGCGAGCGCGCGCGACAGCGGCTCGAGCACGAGCGTGCCGACGCCCTCCGAGCGCACGTAGCCGTCGGCCTGGTCGCTGAACGCGCGGCAGCGACCGCCGCTCGACAGCATGTTCGCCTTGCACGTCGAGACCGTGCCGACCGGATCGAGGATCAGATTGACGCCGGCCGCGAGCGCGAGCGGCGCCTCGCCCGCGCGCAGCGCCGCGACTGCCTGGTGCAGCGCGACGAGCGACGACGAGCACGCGGTGTCGAGCGCGAAGTTCGGACCCGTCAGCCCGAGCACGTACGAGACGCGCCCGGCCGCGGTCGACAGCGCGTTGCCCGACGCGTTGTACGTGCCGATCACCTCGCGCAGGTACGGGCTGCAGCGGATGAAGTAGTCGGAGCCGCGCGTGCCGAGGTAGTACGCGACCGGCACGCCGCGCAGCGAATCAGGCGCGATGCCGGCGCGCTCGAGCGCCTCCCACGCGGTCTCGAGCAGCAGCCGCTGCTGCGGGTCGAGCTCCTGCGCCTCGCGCGGCGTGATGTTGAAGAACGCCGCGTCGAAGCGATCGATCCCGTCGAGGAAGCCGCCGTGGCGCACGTACATCTTGCCGGGCGCCGCGCGGTCGGCGTCGTACCACGCGTCGAGGTCCCAGCGGCTCGCGGGGATCTCGGTGATCGCGTCGCGCCCCGACATCAGCAGGCGCCAGTACGACTCGGGATCCGTCGCGCCGCCGGGGAAGCGGCACGCGATGCCGACGATCGCGATCGGATCGCCGCTCGCGGCGGCCGCGGAACTCACTGCGCTCGCCGCGCTCGAGGCGCGCGAGTCGGCCGGCGCCGCGCCCGCGAGGCCGAGCTCCGCGAGCAGCACCGGCGCGAGCGCGCCCGGCGTCGGACAGTCGAACACGACGGTCGAGCGCAGCGCGCAGTCGAGCTCCTGCTCGAGCACCAGCTTGAAGTCGACCGCGCGCAGCGAATCGAAGCCGAGCTCGAGGAAGCGCGACTCGGGCTCGACGCGCTCGTGCGGATCGACGCCCAGGAACGCGCGCACGCGCGCGATCAGCCAGTCGCAGACGAGTCCCGCGCGCAGCCGGTCGGGCGATGCGGCGATGCGCGCGAGGAACTCGCGGTCGGCCACGCTGACCTCAGCTCTTCGCGCCCGCGCGATTCACGATCGCGAGCGCCACGTGTCCGTTCGCGTGCCCGCCGAGTGAATCCTCGAACGCGACGGTCGTCTCGAGCAGCACGAAGCGCGCCTTCTCGGCCGCGCGCTCGATCGCGACGGTCCCGCGGAACGCGCGCGGGCTGAGCGGCTTCTTGAACACGCTGTGGAAGTCGTGGATCAGCACGTCCGGCAACTGGCGGAGCAGGTATTCGTCGAGCGACATCCGCGTCAGCGCCGGCACGTAGCGCGACGCCACGCACTGCGCCATCAGCACGTACACGAGCTGGTTGTAGCAGAGGTTGAACTCGACCGAGTTGAAGTGGCCGGTGTCGTCGATGTAGCACGACTCGGGGATCGCGAACTCGCCCTCGGCCCACGCGAGCTCGTTGCCGCCGTCCGTCGTCGCGTGGACGGTCGCGGCGCGCAGGTAGCGGCAGTTCGGTTTGTACGGCGCGAGCACGCGCGAGAGCAGTGCGCTCTCGACGCGCGCCGGCGCGGCGCTGCGAACGAGTTCCATGCGCGTCACCGTTCAGCAGGACGACGGGTGGCCGTGACCGGGGATCACCGGCGGCGCCGCGGGTCGCGCGCCGTCCGGGCGGTTCGTGTAGAACGGCAGGCCGTCGTAGATGCCGATGCGCCAGCTCGTGCTCTGCTCGCCCTTGGCGGTGTCGCCGGCGCGGTGCATCAACTGGCGGTTGTCCCACAACAGCACGTCGCCCTCGTTCCACGTGTGCACGTGCACGTGCTCGGGTCGGTGGCGGAACTCGAAGACCGCGGCGAGGACCGCCTTGCCCTCTTCGTAGCCGCAGCCGTCGAGGCCGACCGTGAAGCCTTCGCTGACGTAGAGCAGCTCGCGCGCGCTGACCGGGTGGCGCAGCACGCTCGGGTGCCGCACCGGCGGCGTCTCGCGCCCGAACTCGGCGAGGATCTCGGTGATCGACTTGTCGATGTCGGTCGGCTGGATCTTGTAGCGCCACTTCGCTTCGTGGACCGCCTTGCGATCGGCGAGCTTCGCGCGCAGCTCGGCGGGCAGCGTGCGCCACATCCGCTGCATGTCGATGTACATCGTCTCGCGCCGCGTGCGCGGCAGGCGGATCGGCTGCAGCATCGTCAACGGCAGCGGATCGTCGAAGAACTGGTAGTCGGTGTGCCAGTAGCGGCCGGTGCCCGCGACGCCGACCTTCACGCCGTTCTCGAGCACGTTCGAGCTGACGAAAATCTCCGGGTGCTGCGGGTGGTGGTAGTTCGGCTGGAAGTAGATCTGCGGCGTCCCGAAGCGCCGCGCGAACTCGATGTAGTCGGGCGCGGCGAGCGACACGTCGCGGAAGACGACGAGCTTGTGCTCGTAGACGAGCTCCAGCAGTCGTGCCGCGAGCGTGGCGTCGACACGGCGCGGATCGAGGCCGCGAACTTGTGCGCCGATGCCGCCTTCGGGCGGCAGATCGACGGTCCACGGGCCGTCCGTAGCGAGCGGGACGGTGGTCCGTTCTCGGGAAGCGATGCTCATGTCAGGAGTCCTGCGAGGGTCGGTGTGGGATCCCGTGTTCGAGCGCGATGCGAGCGCGCTCGACGTCCATGCTAGCGCCGCTTCCCGGATCGGTGGGCCACAAACGAGTGGCGCGGCTATCCTTCCGTCGCGATGGCCGCACACCACCTCTCGGCGCTGCTGCGCGAGCAAGCGCGCCTGCGGCCGGATGCCGTCGCGCTGCGCTGCGGCGAGCGCGACACGACGTATGCCGCGCTGCTGCGGCGCTCGCTGGAGGTCGCGAGCGGCCTCTGCGCTGCGGGCGTCGGCGCGGGCGCGCGCGTCGCGTGCATCGACAAGGACGCCGAGGGCGTGTTCGAGCTGTTGTTCGGCTGCGCGCACGTCGGCGCCGTCTGGGTCGGGCTCAATTGGCGGCTGACCGCGCGCGAGCTGCGCTACATGCTCGAGGACTCGGAAGCGCGCGCGTTGTTCGCGGGCCCGGAGTTCGCCGAGAAAGCTCGCGAGGCCGCGAGCGGGCTGGCGCTACAGCAGCTCGCGCTGCGCGATGGAGCGTGGGATGCGTGGCTCGCGCGCCACGCGCCGCTCGCCGACGAGCGCGCGCTCGACGCGGAGGAAGTCGCGGTGCAGCTGTACACGAGCGGCACGACCGGCAATCCGAAGGGCGTGCTGCTCGCGCACCGGAGCTTCTTCGCGGTGATCGACGCGCTGCGCCGCCACGGCGACGCGTGGATCGGCTGGAGCGAGCGCGACGTCGTGCTGCACGACATCCCGTCGTTCCACATCGGCGGGCTGTGGTGGGCGATGGTCGCGCTGCAGCACGGCGCGAAGCTCGTCGTGCTCGAGATGTTCACCGGCTGGCAGGTGCTCGAAGCGATCGAGCGCGAGCGCGTCACGAAGGCCTGCATGGTGCCGGCGATGATCCAGACCTGTCTCGACGAGCCCGCGTGCGCGCGCACCGACTTCCGCTCGCTCGGACACCTCGTCTACGGCGGCTCGCCGATCCCCGAGCCGCTGCTGCGCCGCGCGATGGCCGCGTTCGGCTGCGCGTTCGCGCAGATCTACGGTCTCACCGAGACCGGCAACACCGCGGTGTGCCTGCGCCCCGCCGACCACGCGAGTGCACGCGCCGAGCTGGTCAAGGCGGCGGGCCGTCCGTACCCGGACGTGCGCATCGAGATCGTCGACCGCGACGGGCGCGCGCTGCCGCCGCGCGCGGTCGGCGAGATCCGCATCCACTCCCCCGCCAACATGCTCGGCTACTGGAAGAATCCGACGGCGAGCGCGAGCACGCTGCGCGACGGCTGGATCCACACCGGCGACGCGGGCTACCTCGACGAGGAGGGCTACGTGTACGTCTGCGACCGCGTGAAGGACATGATCATCAGCGCCGGCGAGAACATCTATCCGGCCGAGATCGAGAGCGTGCTCGCCGCGCACCCGGCGCTGCGCGAGGTCGCGGTGATCGGCGTGCCGCACGAGCGCTGGGGTGAAGAGGTCAAGGCGATCGCGGTGCTGCGCGACGGCGAGCGCGCGACGGCGCGCGAGCTCGTCGCGTTCGCGCGCGGCAAGCTCGCCGACTTCAAGCTCCCGCGCAGCGTCGACTTCGTCGAGCGCCTGCCGCGCACGCCGAGCGGCAAGATCAAGAAGGCCGAGCTGCGCGCGCCGTTCTGGTCGGGCCGCGAGCGGCAGGTGAACTGAGGCGCGCCGCGTGGGTCACGAGCACTGGTTCCCGTTCCGCACGCCGCGCCCGGCCGCGACCGTGCGCCTGGCGTGCCTCGCGCACGCCGGCGGCGGCGCGTCCGTCTTCCGCGAGTGGCCCAAGTCGCTGCCGAGCTGGATCGAGGTCGCGCCGGTGCAGTTGCCCGGCCACGAGACGCGCTTGCGCGAGCCGCTGGTCGGCGAGGTGAGCGCGCTCGCGGCGCCGATCGCGGACGCGCTCGAGTCGCTGCCGCAGCT
>SCVU01000519.1 GCA_004296785.1 Planctomycetota bacterium | reverse complement strand
CCACGCGCGCGCCACCTGCTAGAAACGCGCGGATGGCGCGGACGCTCGATCGCGGCCCGTCGCGCGCGGTTCTCATCGAGGACGGCCGCGCGATCAAGGTCTGGCGCCACGCGTCGCGCTGGCAGCGGCTGCGCGACGGCGCGCGCGCGCGGCGCGAACAGGCGATCCTCGCCGCGCTCGTCGCGCGCGGCGTGCGCGTGCCGCAGCCGCTCGGCCTAGCGCACACCGCGCGCGGCCACGAGCTCGCGCTCGAGCTCGTCCCGGACGCCGTCAACGTCCAGCAGGCGCTGGAAGGCGCGCGGGCCTGGCCGCGCGGGCGCGCGCGCGCGTTCGCAGCGCTCGGTCGCCTGCTCGCCGCGCTGCACGGCGCCGGCGTCGAACAACGCGATCTGCACCCGGGCAATGCGCTGCTCGACGCCCAGGGCCGCGCGTGGGCGATCGACTTCGACAAGGCGCGGCTCGCGCGAGCACCGCGGCCCGCGCGCTGCGAGCGCGACATGGTCGAGCTGTGCGCGTACGCGCGCGAGCGGACGAGTCCGCGCGAGCGCGCGCGCTTCGCGCTCGCGTGGCACGACGCGCTCCCAGCCGAGCTGCGCGCACACTGGCGGCTCGAAGCACTGTGCGCGCGCGTCGAGGAGCACGCGCCCGCACGCCGCGACCAGCAGGTGCGGCGCCTGCTGAAGCGCTGGCTGCGCGAATCGAGCCGCACGCGGCGCGTCGCGCTCGCAGACGGTGCGTGCTTCGTCGCGCGTCCGAACGAGCTCGATGCGGCGGTCGAGCCCGCCGCGATCGCGCACGCGCGCGGCTGGCGACTCGAATCGTTCGCCACGCGCGCCGCCGCGCGCGCGCGCTGGCTCGCGCTCGCCGAGAACGTCGAGCGCGCGCGTCCCGGCCCGCGACCGGCCGCGCTGTGGTGGACGACGGCGCCGTGCGTCGCGTCGACCGACGGCTAGCGCGGCGTCAAGTCGCTCGGATCGATCACGCGCCGCCCCGCCGGCAGCAGCGCGATCGCGCGGCGGATCTCGTTGTCGAGCTCGCGCACGTTGCCCTGCCAGCGCGAGGCCTCGAGCACCGCGAGCGCGGCCTCCGACAGCTCGACTGGCTCGCGCTTCATCTCCGCCGACACGCGCGCCGCGAACGCCCGCGCGAGCAACCGCACGTCGCCCTCGCGCTCGCGCAGCGGCGGCAGCGTGATCGTCACGACGCTGAGCCGGAAGTACAGGTCCTCGCGGAACGTCTTCGCGACGCACATCGCGCGCAGATCCTTGTTGGTCGCCGCGACGATCCGCACGTCGACCTTGACGCTGTTGTTCGCGCCGACCGCGCGCACCTCCCCGTCCTGCAGCACGCGCAACAGCTTCGCCTGCATCGGGAGCGGCATGTCGCCGATCTCGTCGAGGAACACCGTGCCGCCGTTGGCCGCGACGAAGTGCCCGGGCCGATCGGCGATCGCGCCGGTGAACGAGCCGCGCTTGTGGCCGAACAGCTCCGACTCGAGCAACTGGGCCGGCACCGCCGCGCAGTTCTCCGCCATGAACGGCTTCTTCGCGCGCGGCCCGTGCTCGTGCAGCGCGCGCGCGACGAGCTCCTTGCCGGTCCCCGTCTCGCCGCGCACGAGCACCGACACGTCGCTCTTGCAGATCCGCGCGAGCAGGTCGTAGACCGCGCGCATCTTCGCGCTCGCGCCGATCATCCCGAAACGCCCGAACGGCTTCGCGCCGTCGGACGCATCGGGCGCGGCCTCCGGTTCCAGCCGCGCGCGCCACGCGGGCGCGAGCGCGGCGTACTCCCCCGCCGCGCGCGCCTGTGCGAGCAACTCCTCGAAACGCGCGTCGAGCTCGCCGCGACTGGGCGCGCTCATCCGCGCGCGCCCCCGACGCGCCGCAGCCGTGCGTGCTGCAGCGCGAGGTGCTTCATCCCGTGGCGCGCGAACCACACGCGGGCCTTCGCGGTGCTGCCGCTGCCTTGCACGTCCTCGACGCGGCCGCGGCCGAAGTGATCGTGCTCGACCTCGTCGCCGGGGCGCAGCGCCGCGCCGCGCGGCTCGTCCCACTCGCCGTCCCACGCGTGCTCTTCGTCGAGCACGACGCGCGCGCCCTCCGGCTCGTGCGCGCCGTCGACGCTGTCGGCAGGCAGCTCGGCGAGGAACGGCGACGGCCGGCGCGGCAGCGTGTTGCCGTAGATCCCGCGGAAGCGCGCCCAGCACAGGTGCAGCTGCGCCATCGCGCGCGTGATGCCGACGTACAACAGGCGCCGCTCCTCCTCGATGCCTTCGTCGCCGGCGGCGATCGCGCGCGCGTGCGGCAGCAGCTCCTCCTCGAGCCCGGCGATCCACACCTCGCGGAACTCGAGGCCCTTCGCCGCGTGCAGCGTCAGCAGCTTGACCGATCCGCCGCCGTCCTCGAGCCCGTCGACGTCGTTGACGAGCGCGACGTCCTGCAGGAAGCCGAGCAGCCCGCCGCCCGCGTGATCGCGGTCGAACGCGCTCGCGTGCGCGATGAGCTCCTGCACGTTCTCCTCGCGGCTGGCCTGGTCGAGATCGTCCATCGACGCGACGTGCGCCGCGTAGCCGATGCCCGCGATCACGGCCTGCATCGCGTCCGCCGCCGGCAGCGTGCGCACCGCGCGCAGCGCTTCGAGCGCGCTCGTGAACTGCTCGAGCCCGGCCTTGGCGCGGCCGCGCAGCAGCGCGCGCGCCTCGGGGCTCGCCGCCGCGCGCGCAAGCGGGATGCGCCGCTCGGCCGCGAACGCCTTCAGGTCCTGCAGCGACTTGTCGCCGATGCCGCGCGCCGGCACGCCGAGCGCGCGCTGGCACGCGAGGTCGTCGCTCTCGTTGCACAGAAGCTGCAGCCACGCGATCAGGTCGCGCACTTCGCGCCGCTCGTAGAACTCGAGGCCGCCGAGCACCTGGTACGGCAGGCCGGCGAGCGCGAGGCCGCGCTCGAGCGCGCGCTGCATGAAGTTCGCGCGGTACAGCACGGCGATCTCGTCGAGGCGCCGGCCCTCCTCACGAGCGGCCGCGATCGACGCCGCGATCGTGTCGGCCTCGTCGTTCTCGTCGCCGCACTCGTGGACGCGCACGAGCTCGCCCTGGCCGCGCTCGGTCCACAGCCGCTTGTCCTTGCGCGCGCGGTTGTGCTGGATCAGGCCGTGCGCGGTGTCGAGGATCCGCTGCGTCGAGCGGTAGTTCTGCTCGAGCTTGACGACGTGCACGGCGTCGCCGTCGCGCGCGAAGTCGCGCTCGAAGTCGAGGATGTTGCGGATGTCCGCGCCACGCCACGCGTAGATCGACTGGTCCGGATCGCCGCACACCGCGAGGTTGCGGTGGCGCGCCGACAGCACGCGCACGAGCTGGTACTGGATCGCGTTCGTGTCCTGGTACTCGTCGACGAGCACGTGCTGGAAGCGCTCGGCGTACAGATCGGCCAGGCCCGGCTGCGCGTCGAACAGCTCGAGCGGCTTCAGCAACAGGTCGTCGAAGTCCAGTGCGCCGTTGCGCGCGAGCGCATCGACGTACAGCTTGCGCACCGCGTCGAAGACCTCCTGGTCCTGGCCGTAGTTCGGGCCGGCCGCCAGCGCCTGTGCGCCCGCGCGCTCGCCGCCGGCGTTCTTCCACGCGCTGATCCACGCGCCGACCTGCGACGGCTTGAAGTGCGTCGGATCGAAGCCGGCGTCCTTGACGAGCTGCTTCAGCAGCGTCGTGCGATCGTGCGTGTCCCAGATCGTGAAATCGCGCGTCCACGGCCCGCCGAGCGCTTCGATCTCGCGCCGCAAGAGGCGCGCGCCCATCGCGTGGAACGTGCCGATCCACATGCCGGCGATCGGCACGAGCCGCTCGACGCGCTCGCGCATCTCGCGCGCGGCCTTGTTCGTGAAGGTGATCGCGAGGATCGCGCCGGGGTGCACGCCGCGCTCGCGCACGAGCCACGCGATGCGCGTCGTGATCACGCGCGTCTTGCCCGAGCCCGCGCCGGCGAGGATCAACAGCGGCCCGTCGCCGTGCACGACGGCCTCGCGCTGCGCGGGATTCAGATCGACCAGCCAGTCGGCGCGCGCGCCGGCGCGCTCGCCCGCCGGCTCGTCCTCGAGATCCGCGGGGAGCTCCGCGGGGCGTTCCGCGGGCTCGCGCGCCGCGCGCGCGTCCAACCAGTCGATCGGCGACATCGACCCGCTAGCGTAGCGCGCGCGAGCGCCACGCGGCGAGCAGCTCGACCTCGCGCTCGCTCGAAAGTCCGCGCTTCGGCGGCGCGTCGCGGCGCGCCGCGTCGAGCGTGTCCCACCACGCGAGCGTGTCGCGGCACGTCTGTTCGATCGGTCGGAAGCGCAGGCCGGCGGCGACCGCGCGGTCGACGTTGCGGCGGTGGAATCCGGCGAGCTCGCCCTCGGGCGGCATCCACACCGGCAGATCGCTCCACGGTTGCGCGCCGTGCTCGCGCAGGAACTCGGCGGACACCCACTCGAGCTTCGCCGCGGCGCCGCCGGCATGCGCGCCGGCGCGCACGCACGCGTCGAGCACTTCGCCCCAGCGCAGGCCGCCGCGCGGCCCGAGCGCGTTGAACACGCCGCTCGTGCGCCGCTCGACGAGATCGAGCAGGAATGCGGAGAGATCGCGGCCGTCGATCAGCTGGATCGGATCGTCCGGCGTGCCCGGGGCGAGCACGTCGCCGCCGCGGCGGCAGCGCAGCGGCCAGTAGGTGAAGCGATCGGAGAAGTCGCGCGGGCCGACGATCAGCCCGGGGCGCACGACGGTCGAGCGACCGGGCATCGCGGTCAGCAGCTCGCGCTCGCACAGCGCCTTCAGCGGCCCGAAAGCGGGACCGGTGAAGTCCTCGCTCGGCGCCTCGAGCTCCGCGAGCGGCGCATCCTCGTCGGCGTCGGGCACCGCGTGGCTCGCGTATGCGGACAAGCTCGAGACGAACAAGTAGTGGCCTACGACTGGCGCGAGCAGCTCGACCGAGGCGCGCATGTGGCGCGGCACGTGGCCCGAGTTGTCGATCACGAGGTCGAAGCTGCGGCCTCGCAGCGCGGCGAGCCCGTCGCCGACGTCGGGATCGCGATCGCCGACGAGCTTTTCGACGCGCGCGTCGTCGCCGAACAGCTCCGGATTGCGCTTGCCGCGCGTGAAGATCGAGACCTGCCAGCCGCGCGCGAGCGCCTGCTCGACGGTGAACGGCCCGGTGAATCCGGTGCCGCCGAGCACGAGCAGCTTCTGCGGCTTCGATCCGCGCGGCGCGCTGCGGCAGGCGGCCGCGGCGCCGATCGCGAGCGCGGCGAGCCCGAAGGTCCGACGGGTCGTGCGGTGCGTCACGCACGCGAGACTCACCGACCCACGCGCCGCGCGCAAGCGCTATCCTGCGCTTACCAACGTGGGCTTACCCAACGTGGACGAAGCAGGCGTCCGATCGCTCGAGAGTTCCGCCAAGTGGCGCGTCGCGGGACGCGGCGCTTGGTATGCGGATGCGCGCTTCAAGCGCCCGCTGCACGCGTCGCGCGATCCGCGCGCGGTCCGCGCGCTGCTGTGCGCGAGCGGCGTCGCTCTCGAACGGGCCAGCGTGCTCGACGTCGGCAGCGGGACCGGCCGGTTGAGCGCGGGAATCCGCGCGCTCGGCGCGCGCTGGACCGGCGTCGACGCGGCGCGCGAGATGCTCGCGGCCGCGGCGCGCGACGCCGACGCGGGAGCCGGGACGCGCCTCGTGTGCGGCGACCTCGCGCTGCTGCCGTTCGCCGACCGCTCGTTCGACGTGGTCGTGTGCTGCCGCGTGCTGCACCACCTGCACGACGAGCGCCAGCTCGAGCTCGCCGCGCGCGAGCTCCTGCGCGTCGCGCGCACGGCGGTCGTGCTGAGCTTCTGGGACCGCGCGAGCTGGCCGGCGCTGCGCACGCGCCTGGGCTGGAAGCGCGCCGAGGGACCGCTGGGCCGCGTGTCGCGCTCGCGCGCGTCGATCGCGCGCGCGTTCGCGCTCGCCGGCGGCCGCGTCGCGCGCTACCGCGCGCGCCCGCGCTGGCTCGATCAGCAGACGTTCGCGCTGGTGAAGAAGGAGCCGCCTCCGACGAAGGAGCAGCGCATGACGAAGGAGCAGGGCCGATGAGTGCCAAACCGATCTTCCCGGGACTCGAGCGCCTCGGCGCGGGTCCGCTCGCCGATGCCGTCGTCGAACGCTTCCGCGCGCACGCCGCGGCCGCGCACATCGTCGGCGAGCGCGCGTCGATCGAAGGCGCCGATCTGTACGTCAAGGGCACGCCGTTCCCGCGCCGCAGCCGGCTGCGCCACGCGCTGCGCCGGCGCGTGCTGCGCCGCGCGCTGCCGCGGCTGTCGGAGTACGGGAACCTGCGCTGGCTGCGCGAGAACGGATTCCGCGCGCCCGAGCCCGTCGTCGCCGGCGCGTTCTGGCGCGCGGGGATGCCGCGCTACCAGTTCCTCGCGACGCACTGGGTCGCGCCCGCGCTGCCGCTGCGCGGCGCGCTCGCGGCCGCGACTCCGGCGCAGCGCGGCGCGATCACGACCGCGCTCGCGCGCGATCTCGCGCGGCTGCACGCGGCGGGTTTCGTGCACCGCGATCTGTACCCGCGCAATCTGCTCGTCGAGACCGCCGGCCCGCACTACGCGATCGTGTTCCTCGACGCGTGGCGCGGCGGCGAGCGGATGCAGCTGCGCGGCGCGGCGTGGGACCTCGCGTGCCTGTTCCTCGAGGGCACCGCGCTGTGGACGTTCGACGAGCAGGCGCTGTTGCTCGACGAGTACATCGACGCGTGCACGCGCGCCGGGCGCGCGCCGGCGCCGGCGAAGCTGGTCCGCGCGATCGATCGCGCGCGCCAGACGCTGGAGCGGCGCGCGGCGCGGCAGCGGCGCGGCGACCTCGCGCCGATCGACCGGCCGTTCGAGCGCGAAAGACTGCTGGGCGCGCTCGCGCTGCGCTGACGCCGCGCCGCGCGGCGGGCCGCGACAGTCGCGCGGCGCGCCGCGAACGTGGTCGCTGGACTACGCGATCCAGACCGTCTTCGCGCTCGTGAACGCGTAGAGCCCTTCGCGACCGAGCTCGCGGCCGTGCCCGGAGGCCTTGATCCCGCCGAACGGCAGGCGCGCGTCGGAGCGCGGGAACTCGTTGACGAACACGCTGCCGGCCTCGATGCGCGACGCGAGTTCGGCGCCGCGCTCGCGCGACGTCCACAGCGCCGCGGACAGCCCGTACTCGGTCGCGTTCGCGAGCTCGATCGCGTGCGCGGCGTCGCGCGCGCGCACGACGCACGCGAGCGGGCCGAACGTCTCCTCGCGGAACGCGGTCATCGCCGGGGTGACCTCGGCGAGCAGCGTCGGCTCGTGGAACCAGCCGGGCCGCGCCGCGCGCCGACCGCCGTGCACGAGCCGCGCGCCTTCGCGCAGGCTCGCGGCGATCTGCCGCTCGAGCGCATCGCGCAGATCCGCGCGCGCGAGCGGCGCGACGTCCGTCGCGGGATCGCGCGGATCGCCGACGCGCAGCGCCGCGAAACGCGCCGCGACGCGCGCGAGGAACGCGTCGTGCACGCCGTCCTCGACGATCCAGCGCTTCGACGCGATGCAGCTCTGACCGGCGTTGATCAGGCGGCTCGTGCACGCGGCCGCGACCGCGCGCTCGAGATCCGCGTCGGCGAGCACGATGCACGGATCGCTGCCGCCGAGCTCGAGCACGATCGGCTTGCAGTTGCGGCCGGCGAGCTCGCCCGCCGCGCGGCCCGCGCGCGTCGAGCCCGTCAGCGACAGCGCCGCGACGCGCCGATCGGCGGCCAGCGCGTCGAGCCGCTCGACCGAAACGCGCAGGTTCGCGCACAGACCGCGCGGCAGCGCCGCGTCGAGCGCCTCGCACAGCGCGTCCGCGCAGCCCTGCGTCGACGGCGCGTGCTTGATCAGCACGCCGTTGCCGGCGGCGAGCGCGGGCAGCGCGCAGCGCAGCGCCTGCCAGTACGGGAAGTTCCACGGCAGGATCGCGAGCACGAGGCCGAGCGGTTCGCGCCGCACTTCGGCGCGCTGGATGCCCGCGATCGCGGTCGCGCCGGAGGCCGGCTCCGCTGCCAGCCACGCGGCCGCGTGGCGCGCGTAGAACTCGGCGGTCGCCGCGCATTTCTCGA